>NZ_JBSFVC010000010.1:0-281342 GCF_053592095.1 Streptomyces sp. NPDC002787
CTCCCCTTCTGCCGCCCCGTCCCGGCCCCTGGGCGGTGGGGGTGGGGCGCGGGGCCGGGCCACGGGTGGGGCCCCGCCCGCCGACCGATCGGCTCGCGGCGCGGGTGGTCAGAGCCGGTCGAGGATGCGCTTCAGCTGCTCGACCTCGTCGGACTGGCCCTTCACGATGTCGCCCGCCATCTTCATGGCGTCGGCGTTCTCGCCCTTCTTCTGCTCGTCCTGGGCCATGCCGATGGCGCCGTTGTGATGCTCGATCATCATCTCGGCGAACATCTTGTCGAAGTCGGCGCCCTTCATGCCCTTCAGGTGCTCCATGCCCGAGTCGGACATCATGCCGTCGCCGTCGCCGTGCTCCATGCCGGGCATGGTCTCGGCGTCGGTCGGCCTGTTCCAGCCTCCAGCCAGCCCTTCAGCGTCTCGATCTCGGGGCGCTGGGCCTTCTCGATCTTCCCTGCGATGTCCTTGAGCTCCGTGTCGGAGGCCCGGTCGTCCGCGAGCCCGGCCATCTCCAGCGCCTGCTCGTGGTGCGGGATCATCATCTGCGCGAACATGACGTCCGCGTCGTTGAAGCCCGCGGATCCGGCCTCGTCGGTCGCGGACGTCGAGCTCTTGCCGCTGCCGTGATCCATGTCGCTCATGTCGCCGCCGCAGGCGGAGAGGAACAGGGCGCCGGCTGCGGCGGCGCCCGCGACGGCAGCGCGGCGGACGTGCTTGCGGCGCGGGGCATGCGTGTAGGCGGTCATGTCGATTCACCTCGTGTGTGGGTTCTTTGGCTGTTCGGGAGCAGGCGAAGCCGCGGGGCCGCGCGTGGCGCGCGCCCGCGAGAGCGGTTCGGCCTACAGCCGCAGAACTGACAGACGGGTGAGATCGGGTCCGTTGGGCGGGGGTTCGGGTCGAGCGACGGCGGCGACCTGGGCGAGAAGCCGGGTCAGCCACTCCTGGTGACGGCTGGGCGCCGACTTGGAGAGCGCGATGACCACCCACGCGCCGAAGAGGACCGCCACACAGAGGGACTCCATGTCCATGGCCATGGAGGACCCGGGCGAGGGCGTGGAATCCGACATGTCCGGGGCGTGGCCGCCGACGGCTCTGTCGCCGGGAACGCTCCTGGCGTCGTGGCCCGAAGCCGTCCCACCCGTCGCCGCCGAGTGCGGCGCGGTGCTCAGGGTGGAGTGCGCGGAGTCGCTGGGGTGTCCCATGCCGTGCATCGCGAAGACGCCCAGAGCGAGCACGGCGACGAGCAGCAGGTGCCCCAGGGCACCTCCCGCGCGCACGTACCAGCCCACCCTCACGCGTGACTCCATCGTTGACGGTTCCGGATCTGCTTCCCCGACAGTACCCAAGCGACGTCGGCCGTGCCGGGGGAGGGGGCGATCGCATACGACTGCCGAGCCACTGTCGGCGCCGCGGCGTCGCGCGCGGCGGAGCGGCACAGGCGTCGGCTCGCCTAGTCGGTGGCGGCGGTCCAGCCCACCGCGGTGATCCGCCCCGCGTCCGCCGGACGTGACTCGTCGAAGAGAGCCTGGCCGCCCGCCTCGATGCGCAGGTCGTCGACGTAGACGCCGCGGCCCACGTACTGCCGATCGGTCGTGTACCGCCAGCGGACGGTGAGTCCGGCGGCCTGCGGCAGAACCGCGGCGACCCGGTGCCATACCCGGCCCGACCAGCCCGTGACCGAGCCGGACGGATGCTCCTGAGGGGTGCCCTCGCCGCGTACGGTCATGAAGGGGGCCGGCTGCCAGGTGCCTCCGCCGTCGGTGGAGGTCTCCAGGAACAGGGCGTCGGATCGGGGTTCGGTGTCCCACCAGAGAGCGCACCGCAGGCGGGGCCGCCCGGCGGTGCCGGTGGTGGTGTCGAGCGGCGGGAGGGCGAGCGTGGCCGTGGTCGCCGTCGCCATGCCGGAGAACCAGGAGCTTCGGCCATGGGTGGGGCGTACGGGAACGGCCCGGGCGAGGTTGTTCGCCGCGGCGACCCGGGGTGCGGAGCCGGAGCGCCAACTGCGCACCGGATGCACGGAGTTGCCCAGGACGACGAGGAACGAGTCGGTGGTCGGGTCCAGGACGAGCGAGGTGCCGGTGAAGCCGGTGTGTCCGGCGGTGCGCGGGGTGGCCATCGCGCCCATGTACCAGTGCTGGTAGAGCTCGAAGCCCAGCCCGTGCTCGTCGCCGGGGAACGCGGTGTTGAAGTCGGTGAACATCAGCTCCACCGACTCGGCCTCCAGGATGCGGGCCCTGCCGTAGACGCCTCCGTTGAGCAGGGTGCGCCCGAGGACGGCCAGGTCCCAGGCGCAGGAGAAGACACCGGCATGGCCCGCGACCCCGCCGAGGGCGAAGGCGTTCTCGTCGTGCACCTGACCCCACACCAGACCACGGTCGAGGCCGGACCACGGGAGACGCGCGTCCTCGGTCGCCGCGATCCCCGGCTTCCAGGAGGCCGGAGGGTTGAAGCGAGTGCGGCGCATCCCGAGCGGATCGGTGATCTCGCTCCGGAGCAACTGGTCCAGAGGGCGCCCGGTGATCTCCTCCAGGACGAGTTGCAGCGAGATCAGGTTCAGGTCGGAGTACAGGTACTTCGTGCCCGGCGGGTTCAGTGGTGCCTCGTTCCAGATGAGCCGGAGCTTTCCCTCGTACGTCGGCTCCTTGTACAGCGGGATCCAGGCACGGAACCCCGAGGTGTGCGTGAGGAGTTGGCGCACGGTGATGTCCTGCTTGCCCGCCGCACCGAACTCGGGCAGATACGAGGCGACCTTCCCCTCCAGCTCCAGCGCGCCCCGCTCGATCTGCTGCACCGCGAGGATCGATGTGAACAGCTTCGACACCGAGGCGAGGTCGAAGACGGTGTCCTCGGCCATCGGGATTTGCCGCTCCGCCGGAAACTTGACCCCCGTGTCCGTCCCCTCGTCGTACGCCGAGTACCGCACCGCCATCCCGATGGGCCGGTGCAACGCCACCGTCCCACCCCGCCCGGCGAGCAACACGGCACCCGCGTACCAGGGGTGTTTGGGGGAGGGCCCCAGGAACGCCTCGGCGTCGGTCACGAGCCGGTCCAGATGCTCTGACAGCAGGCCGGCCCGCTCGGGAGACCCGCGACGCAGGGTCGGCCGAGCGCCGCCGGCGGAGGGGGAGGCGGCGGCCGGTCCGGCGGGGAAAGGGGCGACGGCGAGGGCGCCGCCCAGAGCCAGGAAGCGTTCACCCAGTTGACGGCGGCTCAGCTCACCCATCGCATCACCGGTCATCGCGAAGCCTCCCTGGAGTCGCCTGGAAACAGTCAACACCCGTGCCACCCACGCCCCAAGGGGGCGCGAGGAACTACGCCGAGCCCCCACAAACCCGCAGCCGCCGAACCGCCCCGTGGCACATCCCCAGGCACCCCCCCAGGCACCCGCCCACCAAATCTGACGGAGCATCAGAAAACCTCTTCCCTCGTCCGGAGGACTACGGCATCCTGCGCACCATGCAGACGGAGCTGAGCAACAAACTCGGAGTCCAGTACGCCGTCTTCGGCTTCACGCCGTTCCCCGCCGTCGCCGCTGCCATCAGCCGGGCCGGCGGCTTGGGCGTGCTCGGCGCGGTCCGCTACACGGCCCCCGACGACCTCAAGCGCGACCTCGACTGGATCGAGGCCCACGTCGACGGCAAGCCGTACGGGCTGGACGTCGTGATGCCGGCCAAGAAGGTCGAAGGTGTCACGGAGGCCGATGTCGAGGCGATGATCCCCGAGGGGCACCGGCAGTTCGTGAAGGACACCCTCGCCCAGTACGGCGTGCCCGAACTCGCCGAGGGGGAGGCCTCCGGCTGGCGCATCACGGGCTGGATGGAACAGGTCGCCCGTACCCAGCTCGACGTCGCCTTCGACTACCCCGTCCGGCTGCTCGCCAACGCGCTCGGCTCGCCCCCCGCCGACGTCATCGACCGCGCCCACGAACAGGATGTCCTCGTCGCCGCGCTCGCCGGCAGCGCCCGCCACGCCCGCAAGCACGCCGACGCCGGCATCGACATCGTCGTCGCCCAGGGCTACGAGGCCGGCGGGCACACCGGTGAGATCGCCTCCATGGTGCTGACCCCCGAGGTCGTCGACGCCGTAGCCCCGTTGCCCGTCCTCGCCGCCGGCGGCATCGGCAGCGGACAGCAGGTGGCCGCCGCCCTCGCGCTCGGCGCCCAGGGCGTCTGGCTCGGCTCGCTCTGGCTCACCACCACCGAGGCCGAACTGCCCTCGCCCCGGCTGATCGAGAAACTGCTCGCCGCCGGCTCCGGCGACACCGTCCGCTCCCGCGCCCTCACCGGCAAACCCGCGCGCCAGCTCCGTACCGAATGGACCGAGGCCTGGGACGACCCCGCCGGGCCCGGCACCCTCCCCATGCCCCTCCAGGGCCTGCTCGTCGCCGAGGCGGTCTCACGCATCCAGAAGTACGAGGTGGAGCCGCTGCTCGGTACCCCGGTCGGGCAGATCGTCGGCCGGATGAACAGCGAACGCAGTGTCCAGGCCGTGTTCGACGACCTCACCCGCGGGTTCGAGCAGGCCGTGGACCGCATCAACCGGATCGCCGGAAGGAGCGAGGGACAGTGAGCGAAGCCCACCAAGGCGCAGCCAACCAAGGCCCAGCGCCCCAAGGCGCAGCCAACCAAGGCCGAGCGCCCCAAGGCCCAGCCAACCAAGGCCGAGCGCCCCAAGGCCCAGCCTCCCAAGGCCAAGCACCCCATGGCCGGCCTCCCCAGGGTTTCTGGGCCCAGGCCACCGCCGACCCCGACCGCACGGTGCTCATCGCCCCCGACGGCGAGGTGTGGACCGCCGGGCGGCTGCACGCCGAGACCAACCGCCTGGTGCACGGACTGCGCGCGGCCGGACTGGAACGGGGCGACGCCTTCGCGGTCGTCCTCCCCAACAGCGTCGAGTTCCTCACCGCCTACCTCGCCGCCACCCAGGCCGGCTTCTACCTCGTCCCCGTCAACCACCACCTCGTCGGCCCCGAGATCGCCTGGATCGTCTCCGACTCCGGCGCCAAGGTGCTCATCGCCCACGAACGGTTCGCCGACGCCGCACGGCACGCCGCCGACGAGGCGAAGCTGCCCGGCAGCCAACGCTACGCGGTCGGCACGGTCGAGGGCTTCCGCCCGTACGCCGAACTCCTCGACGGGCAGCCGGAGTCGGTGCCCGAGGAGCGCACCCTCGGCTGGGTCATGAACTACACCTCGGGCACCACCGGCCGCCCCCGCGGCATCCGCCGCCCGCTGCCCGGCAACCTCCCCGAGGAGTCCTACCTCGGTGGCTTCCTCGGCATCTTCGGCATCCGGCCGTTCGACGACAACGTGCACCTGGTGTGTTCACCGCTCTACCACACGGCCGTCCTGCAGTTCGCGGGAGCGTCCCTGCACATCGGGCACCGGCTGGTGCTGATGGACAAGTGGACACCGGAGGAGATGCTCCGCCTCATCGACGCGTACCGCTGCACGCACACCCACATGGTCCCCACCCAGTTCCACCGGCTCCTCGCGCTGCCCGAGGAGGTGCGCGCCCGCTACGACGTGTCGTCGATGCGGCACGCCATCCACGGCGCCGCACCCTGCCCGGACCATGTGAAGCGGGCCATGATCGAGTGGTGGGGCGAGTGCGTCGAGGAGTACTACGCGGCCAGCGAGGGCGGTGGCGCCTTCGCCACCGCCGAGGACTGGCTGAAGAAGCCCGGCACGGTCGGCAAGGCCTGGCCGATCAGCGAACTCGCGGTCTTCGACGACGACGGCAACCGGCTGCCGCCCGGCGAACTCGGCACCGTCTACATGAAGATGAGCACCGGCGGCTTCTCGTACCACAAGGACGAGGGCAAGACGCGGAAGAACCGCATCGGCGACTTCTTCACCGTCGGCGACCTCGGCCTCATCGACGAGGACGGCTATCTCTTCCTGCGCGACCGCAAGATCGACCTCATCATCTCCGGCGGCGTCAACATCTACCCCGCCGAGATCGAGGCCGCCCTCCTCACCCACCCCGCCGTCGCCGACGCCGCCGCTTTCGGTATCCCGCACGACGACTGGGGCGAGGAGGTCAAGGCCGTGGTCGAGCCCGCCCCCGGCTTCACGCCGGGGCCGGCGCTGGCCGAGGAGATCCTCGCCCACTGCGCCCGTCGACTCGCCGGGTACAAGCGCCCGAAGAGCGTCGACTTCACCGAGGCGATGCCGCGCGATCCCAACGGCAAGCTCTACAAACGGCGGTTGCGGGAGCCGTACTGGGAGGGGCGTGAGCGGACGGTGTGAGGTGTCCGAGCACCGGTCGACGTGACGGGACGGCCGGTGCCGGCCCCTTCGACGGCCGGTGCGCCTGGGCCTCAGGCTCGCGCGTGGACCTCACGGCTTGCGTGCGACCCCGCCCACCGCGATCACCTCGCGCGGCCGGGAGGCCGCCGCCGGATCGGGACGCCAGTCGTTCAGCGGCACGACGCCCGGCTCCAGCAGCTCCAAACCGTCGAAGAAACCGGCGAGTCGGGCCGGGCTGCGGAGGCAGTAGGGGGCCGCGCCGCTCTCGTTGTAGCGGCGGGTGGCCTCGGCGTTGGCCTCGTTCGTGTCGACGCTGTCGTTGAACGCGAGGTAACTCCCCGACGGCAGGGCGGCCAACAGGGCGCCGACGATGGCGCGGGCCTCGTCGTAGTCCGCGATGTGCCCGCTCACCTGCATCAACGTCAGCGCCACGGGCCGGGAGAGGTCGAGGGTCCTGGTCGCCTCACGGAGGACCGTCTCGGGATCGTGCAGATCGGAGTCGATGTAGTCCGTCGCCCCCTCGGCGGTGCTGCTGAGCAGCGCCCGCGCGTGGGTGAGGACCAGCGGGTCGTTGTCCACGTAGACGATCCGCGCGTCCGGGGCCACCCGCTGGGCGATCTCGTGCGTGTTGTCCGCCGTCGGCAGGCCGGTGCCGATGTCGAGGAACTGGCGTATCCCGGCCTCACGGGCGAGGAAGGTCACCGCCCGGCCGAGGAAGGCCCGGGAGTCACGGGCCAGGTCGGTGATGCCGGGGAACACCGCGCGGAAGGCGTCGCCCGCCGCGTGGTCGACCGGGTAGTTGTCCTTGCCGCCCAGCCAGTAGTTCCAGATACGGGCCGAGTGCGGCACCGTCGTGTCGATCTTGGTGGTCGAATCCGTCGGGGGACGTAACGAGTCCTGCGCCACCGGGTGGCCTCCTCATGAGGAACGGTTATATGCCAAAGGCATGGTGCCGCCCCCGGGCGGGGCGGCACCACATCCCTTCGCTCATTGGCTCACACGGACCACCCTCAGTTTCGGCGAGGACAGGATGTCCTTCTCGCAGAAACGGGACGTCACCCACTTCTCCGCCGAGAACAGCCGCGTCTGGTCGAGATGGTGCGGCGAGTTCGGGTTCGAGGACTGCGAGTACGTCAGCAGCGTGCGGGCCACCGGGCAGCGGCCGCCGTCCCAGCCGACCGCCTGGATATGGCTGGAACCCGACGAGACCTCCGGGTAGACGCCCTCGGCGGGGCGCCACGGCGACTCGATCTTGTTCCACACGCCCAGCGCCTCCGTGCCGCCGGACACCGGGATGCGCCGGCCGTTCCGTACGACGAACTGGTGGTCGCCGAGCTTCGCGTCGAGCGCCACGCCCGCCGCCCGTAGATCCCTCACCGTGTCGGCGAGCGCCGTGGCCAAGCCGGGAGCGGCGGTGTTCAGCGTGTTCGGGGTGTTGACCGGGTCGGCGGCCGAGAAGGGCACCTTCCAGAACTGCTCGCGCGGCACCACGGCGTTCAGCCGCCGCCAGAATCGGTCGAAGAGCAGCGCGCCCCGGCTGTCGGTGTCGGTGGTCCGGTCCCAGGCCTTGAACACGGCGCACGCCTCGGACACGTCGACGACCTCGTCGTCACTGCCCGTCGCCGTGCCGCCCGGCAGCGCGGCACACGCCCGCGCCACGTCGTCGACGGTGAGATCGGCCGCGGGCACCCGGTTCGCGAACTGCTGCCGCTGGAGGTCCCGGACGGTGAGGCCGCCCCGGTCCGCCATCGCCGCCACGTCCTCGATCGCGCCCCGCGTCCGCATCGACCGCTGCGTGCCCACGTTGCCGAAGACCCGCTCGTACCCGGTCAGCGGCTGGTCCGCGTTGGCCAGCCAGGCGCTGTCGTTGGAGTTCTCCGCGTACGGCGCGTCCTTCAGCGTCGGCATCCTCGCGGGTCCGAAGATCCCCGGCTGCACGGCGTCGGCGTCGCTGCCGAGCGCGCAGTCGGCGCGGGACCCGTCCAGGACGGCGACACCCGCCGACGGATAGGTGGCCTTGCCCAGGGGTGTCGAGCAGCGGGCCGCCAGCTCGTCCGTGATCCGGGGGAGGGTCTGCGACTGGGTGAAGAGGGTGTGCCCGACCGAGTCGGCGGCGACGGTGTTCACCCAGGGCAGGCCCTGGTGCCGGGCGAGTGATGTGAGGACGTCCGCGGTGCCGCCCGCCCGCGCGAAGCCCAGCGAGGTGTCGGTGAAGCGGATGTTCGCCGCGTTGGGGTCGTTGAGGGCGTACGCCGTGCCGGCCGTCCAGGGCAGCGGGAGGTCGGCGCCGAGCGAGGTCACGACCGGGCCGTACCGCGTCCACCACTGGGCGCGGGTGACCGGGGAGCCGTCCTTCACGCCGACGGTGACGGTCCGCTTCGTCATCCGCTCCCGCTCGCCGTCCACCAGGTACGTGGTCGGGTCGGCCGGGTCCAGGGTCAGCTGATGGAGGTTCATGGGGACACCGGTCGCGACGGTGTGGCTCCACGCGACCTTCGCGTTGAACCCGATCTGGGTGATCGGCGAGCCGAGCAGTGCCCCGCCGGAGACGTTCAGCTCACCGGGGATCGTCTGCTGGGCCTGCCAGAAGCGGCGGCCGCCGGCCCACGGGTAGTGCGGGTTGCCCAGCAGCAGACCGCGGCCGTTCGCCGTGGTGTCGCCACTGAAGGCGACGGCGTTCGAACCCATGTCCGCGTTGCCGGCGTCGAACAACTCGCTCGCGGCCCGGGCGGCGGTCCTCGCGTCCGGCACGGCGGCCGTGCCCGCAGCGGTGCCAGAGGCGGGCGGTTGCGCGGTGGTGATCGTGTCCACCACCCTCCCCTCGCCGCCCAGCACGGCGAGGGCGTACGCGCGGGAGAACACGTCGAGCGTGGTGACCGGCCGCACCCAGGCGGCCCCCTTGCATGCGGGGTCCGTGATCCGGTTCTTCTCCAGCCACGCGTTGTAGCCGGCCGCCCAGCCCCGCATCAGGTCCTCGGCCTCGCGGCTCGGCCCGAGCGGCACGGGCTGGTCCATCAGCCGCCGCACCGTGCCCGCGTCCCGGACGCCCCGGAAGTACAGGTCGCTCGTGAGGTTCCTGGTGGCGGAGGAGAGCGAGAAGTCGGGCGCCGCGTCGGGCCCGAAGTAGCGGGAGCGCTCGCCCTTCACGGTCACGAACCCGTCGGCGAGCACGCACACCTGGTCGGCGGCCTGCGCCCAACCGGTGCCGAAGCCGAGGTTCGCGTAGTCCTTCGCGACGATGTGCGGAACGCCGTACTCGGTGTAGCGGATCACGGCGGACAGACCACCGTGGGCCGTGCGGCGGTCACGGGCCCGCTCGTCGTCGGCGGCGGTGGCCGACGGCAGTACGGCCGAGGCCGTGAACAGGGCGACGGCCGAGACCACGAGCTGTCTCAGGCGGGTGCGCATGGAGCCTCCCAACATCAGCGAGGGAAAGGACGGTTGAGCGTGTCAACACGAGCGTGCGTAGTCCATGTGTGTGATGGATCTTCCCCTCTGGTTGACTCGCGCCCCAAGGGCGGAAGTTGAGCCACTTCACGCCATGTGTGCCGGATTCCGGCCACGCGGGTGGTGTGCTTGACCTGGCTCGCGCGACGGACCGAGGATCGCGTCAGAACCGTGGACGAAGGAGCGGACAACATGACGGCTGGTCGCAGCGTGACGGTCGACGGGACACTGCGGCGCAGCGCCCGGCGGACCCCGGCCCGTGTCGCGATCCGCTACGGCGAACGGTCCTGGACCTACGCCGAGCTGGACGACGCCGTCTCCCGCGCCGCCCGCGTCCTGCGCGACACCGGACTGCGGCCGGGCGACCGGGTCGCCGCCTACGGCCACAACTCGGACGCCTACCTGATCGCCTTCCTTGCCGCCGCCCGCGCCGGTCTGGTCCACGTACCGGTCAACCAGAACCTCACCGGCGACGACCTGTCCTACCTCCTCGACCAGTCCGGCAGCACGCTCGTCCTCACCGACCCGGACCTCGCCGACCACCTCCCCGAGGGCACCCGCACCCTGCCGCTGCGCGACGCGGACGACTCACTCCTCGCCCGGCTCACCGCCACGGAGCCGTACGACGGCGAGGAACCCCGCGCCGAGGACCTCGTCCAGCTCCTCTACACCTCGGGCACCACCGCGCTGCCCAAGGGCGCGATGATGACGCACCGCGCGCTGGTGCACGAGTACCTCAGCGCGATCGCCGCCCTCGACCTCCAGGCCGGGGACCTGCCCGTGCACTCCCTGCCGCTGTACCACTCCGCGCAGATGCACGTCTTCCTGGTGCCCTATCTCGCGGTCGGCGCCACGAACACCATCCTCGACGCACCCGACGGCGACCGGATCCTGGACCTGGTGGAGCAGGGCCGCGCCGACAGCCTCTTCGCGCCGCCCACGGTGTGGATCGCCCTCTCCAACCGCCCCGACTTCGCGACCCGCGACCTCAGCGGCCTGCGCAAGGCGTACTACGGCGCCTCGATCATGCCCGTGCCCGTCCTCGAACGGCTCAGGGAACGCCTGCCCGAGCTCGCCTTCCACAACTGCTTCGGCCAGAGCGAGATCGGCCCGCTGTCCATGGTCCTCGGCCCCTACGAGCACAAGGGCCGGATGGACTCCTGCGGGCGACCCGTCATGTTCGTCGAGGCCAAGGTCGTCGACGAGGACGGCGAGGAGGTGCCCGACGGCACCCCCGGCGAGATCGTCTACCAGTCGCCGCAGCTCTGCGAGGGCTACTGGGAGAAGCCGGAGGAGACCGCCGAGACCTTCCGCGACGGCTGGTTCCACTCCGGTGACCTCGCCGTGCGCGACGCCCACGGGTTCTACACCGTCGTCGACCGCGTGAAGGACGTCATCAACTCCGGTGGCGTACTGATCGCCTCACGCCAGGTCGAGGACGCGCTCTACACCCACGACCAGGTCGCCGAGGTGGCGGTCATCGGCCTGCCCGACGACCACTGGATCGAGGCCGTCACGGCGGTCGTCGTACGCCGGGGCGAGGTGACCGAGGACGAACTCGTCGCCCACACCCGCGAGAAGCTCCCCCACTTCAAGGCGCCGAAGAAGGTGCTGTTCGTGGACGAGCTGCCGCGCAACGCGAGCGGAAAGATCCTCAAGCGGGAGTTGCGGGACCGGTTCGCGCAGGCCTGACCGGTTCGCTGAGGCCTGACCGGTTCGCTGAGGGACTGATCGCCGCCGCGCCGGTGTACTCCGTTGCGGTGGCCGACGCCCGACATGAAGATCGACGCCATGCCGACCTTCACCGCATCCGACGGAACCGAACTCGCCTACCACCTCCGGGGCGAGGGCGACCCCCTTGTCGTCCTTCCCGGCGGCGCGATGCGCGCCTCCGCCTACCTGGGCGACCTGGGCGGGCTGACCGCCCACCGCCGCCTGGTCCTGTTGGACCTGCGCGGTACGGGCGACTCGGCGACACCGGCCGACCCGGCGACCTACCGCTGCGACCGGCAGGTCGACGACGTGGAGGCACTCCGCGCCCACCTGGGCCTTGAGCGCATGGACCTCCTCGCCCACTCGGCCGGCGGCAACCTCGCCATGCTCTACGCGGCCCGGTTCCCGCGGCGGATGTCCCGCCTGGCGCTGATCACCGCCACGCCCTGGGCGGTGGGCCTGCCGGTGACCGTCGAGGACCGCCTCGCCGCCGCCCGCCTGCGTGAGGAGGAACCGTGGTTCGCCGAGGCGTATCCGGCCTTCGAGGCGGCCTGGACCGGCCGGGGCCCCTTCGACGACGCCATGATGCCCTTCTTCTACGGCCGCTGGGACGACACGGCCCGCGCGCACATGGCCGCCGAGGAACAGCAGACCAACGACGCGGCGGCCGCCGTGTACGGCTCGGCCGGTGCCTACGACCCACCTGCGACCCGGGCCGCCCTCGCCGGACTGCCGGCGCCCGTCCTCGTGTACGCGGGCGAACTCGACACCGGTCCGACCCCCGACCTGGCCCGCAGCGCGGCCGCCCTGTTCCCCGACTCCCGGTTCACGGTCCAGCCCGGCGGCGGGCACTTCCCGTGGCTCGACGACCCGGAGGGGTTCGTACGACGGGTGACCGCCTTCCTCGCCGGGCCCTGAGCCCGGGTCGGCTGCCGGGCGCTCAGCCCTCCGCCGCCACCGCCACCGACCGCGCCCAGCGGTAGTCCGCCTTGCCGCTGGGGGAGCGCTGGATGGTGTCGGTGAGGACGAGCTGACGGGGGATCTTGTAGCCGGCGAGGTGGGTGCGGCAGTGCGTCTGGATGTCCTCCAGGGAGGGGCGGGCGGCACCCTCGCGGAGCTGGACCACGGCCGCGACATGGTTGCCCCAGCGGGCGTCCGGCACCCCGGCGACCAGCGCGTCGTACACGTCGGGATGGGCCTTGAGGGCCTGCTCGACCTCCTCCGGATACACCTTCTCGCCCCCGGTGTTGATGCACTGCGAGCCCCGGCCGAGGACGGTGACGACACCCTCCTCGTCGACGGTCGCCATGTCACCGAGGAGAACCCAGCGCTCACCGTCCCGCTCGAAGAAGGTCTCGGCGCTCTTCCTCGGGTCGTTGTAGTAGCCGAGGGGGACATGGCCGCGCTGCGCGACCCGTCCCGGCACACCGACCGGGACCGGCTCGAACGTCGCCGGGTCCACGACCTGCGTACGGGAGTGCACGCGGATACGGAAACCGTCGCCCGCGCCCGAGTCCTCCGTCGCCGTGCCGTTGAAGCCCGACTCCGACGAGCCGAAGTTGTTCAGCAGCATCGCGTTCGGCACCAGGGCCTGGAACTGCCGCCGGACCGTCTCCGACATGATCGCGCCGGAGGACGACACGCTGAACAGCGACGAGCAGTCGGTGCCCTTCATCGGGCCGTTCAGCGCGTCGATGAGCGGGCGCAGCATCGCGTCGCCCACCAGGGACACACTGGTGACCTTCTCCCGCTCGATCGTCCGCAGGGCCTCCTCGGGCACGAACTTGCGGTGGATCACGACCCGTTGGCCGAAGTTGAACCCGATGAACGCCGTCAGCGTGGACGTGCCGTGCATCAGCGGGGCCGTGGGGAAGAACGTGATCCCGTCACCGCCGGCCGCGACCCGATCGGCCAGCTCCTCCGGGGCCTTCACCGGCTCGCCGGTCGGTGCGCCGCCGCCCAACCCTGAGAAGAACAGATCCTCCTGACGCCACATCACCCCCTTCGGCATGCCCGTCGTACCACCGGTGTAGATGATGAACTGGTCGTCGCCCGAGCGGGCCGGGAAGCCGCGCTCGGGCGACGCGGACGCCTCGGCCCAGGTGAAGTCCACGACGTCGAGCGCGGGCGCGTCCGGCGCAGGGGTCCCCACCCGCACCAGATGCCGCAGCTTCTCCGTCCGTGGTCGCGCCTTCGCCACCCGCTCGGTGAATTCCGCGTCGAAGACCAGGCCCACCAGATCCGCGTCCCGGTAGAGGTAGACCAACTCCTCCTCCACATACCGGTAGTTGACGTTGACCGGTATGATCCGCGCCTTCAGGCAGCCGAGCGCGGTCTGCAGATACTCGACGCCGTTGTAGAGGTGCAGCCCCACGTGCTCACCGGGCCTGATCCCGCTGTCGAGCAGGTGGTGGCCGATCCGGTTCGCCGCCGCGTCCAGCTCCGCGTAGGTGAGCCGGCGGTCCGCGCCCGTACCGGGGATGTCGAGGTACGCGAGCGCCGCCCGGTCGGGGACGACGTCGACGACCGACTCGAACAGGTCGGCAAGGTTGTACTCCACCGCGCTCCTCCTGACCTCGCTGCCCCTCGGTTGCCGGTCATCAGAGCAAAGGGCGGCACAACTGTGAAGAGGCCACGCACAGAAATCTGACTGTCTGTCAGAAAACCCTTGAAGTGCCGACCCGCCTCCTGCAACCTGTTCTCGTTTCCTGCGGACGGAGGACACCGGATGAGCGGCACCGAACACCTCACCGTGCGGCGCGAAGGCGCCACACTGGTGCTCACGCTCAACAGGCCCGAGGCCAAGAACGCGCTCTCGCTGCCGATGCTCGTCGGTCTGTACGACGGCTGGGTCGAGGCCGACGAGGACGACGAGGTCCGCTCGATCGTCCTCACGGGAGCCGGCGGTGCCTTCTGCGCCGGGATGGACCTCAAGGCCCTCGCGGGTAAGGGAATGGAGGGCCAGCAGTACCGGGACCGGCTCAAGGCTGACCCCGATCTGCACTGGAAGGCGATGCTCCGCCACCACCGGCCGCGCAAACCGGTGATCGCCGCGGTCGAGGGCCACTGCGTCGCCGGTGGCACCGAGATCCTCCAGGGCACGGACATCCGCGTCGCGGGGGAGTCGGCGACGTTCGGGCTCTTCGAGGTCAAGCGCGGGCTCTTCCCGATCGGTGGCTCCACGGTCCGGCTCCAGCGGCAGATTCCGCGCACGCACGCGTTGGAGATGCTGCTCACGGGGCGGCCGTACAGCGCGCGTGAGGCCGCCGGGATCGGGCTGATCGGGCATGTCGTGCCTGACGGCACGGCTCTGGCGAAGGCTCTGGAGATCGCCGAGCAGGTCAACGCGTGTGGGCCACTGGCCGTGGAGGCCGTGAAGGCGTCCGTGTACGAGACGGCCGAGATGACCGAAGCGGAGGGGCTGGCCGCCGAGTTGAAGCGGGGGTGGCCGATCTTCGACACCGGTGACGCGAGGGAGGGGGCTCGGGCGTTCGCCGAGAAGCGGCCGCCTGTCTACAAGCGGGCGTAGGTGCTCCGCTTGCAGAGCGGTTTTCGGCTGCGGGCCGCCCGTGGTCGGTCGCGCTCCCCGCGCCCCTTAAGGGGCGCGCCTGTCGCCCCCCTTTCTTGAAGGAGGCAAGCCCCCATGTCCGCAATTCTCAAGGCACCTCTCACCGTTGAGTTTCCTTTCACCCGCTCCCTCGGGCCGGTGCAGAGCGCTTTCCTCACCGGGCTGCGCGAACGCGTCGTCCTCGGTGTGCGTACCGGTGACGGCCGGGTCCTCGTGCCGCCCGTCGAGTACGACCCCGTCACCGCCGAGGAGATCCGCGATCTGGTCGAGGTCGCCCCCACCGGCACCGTGACCACCTGGGCCTGGAACCACGAACCGCGCCGCGGCCAGCCCCTCGCCACCCCCTTCGCCTGGGTCCTGGTGACGCACGACGGCGCCGACACCGCCCTGCTGCACGCCCTCGACGCCCCGGGCCCCGAAGCCGTACACACCGGTATGCGCGTCCGTGTCCGCTGGGCCGAGGAGCGTTCCGGCGCCATCACGGACATCGCCTGCTTCGAGCCGTACGACGGGGATCCGGTGGAACCGGCAGGTCACAGCGGCGAGTTCGTCGACCCCATCACCGGGATCGTCGCCACCGCCCGTCTCGACTACACCTACTCGCCCGGCCGCGCCCAGACCGGCTATATCAACGCCCTCGCCGAGCGCCGCAACGTCGGCGAGCGCTGCCCGTCCTGCCGCAAGGTGTACGTCCCGCCGAGGGGCGCCTGCCCCACCTGCGGTGTGGCCACGGCCGAGCAGGTGGAGGTCGGGCCGGGCGGCACGGTGACCACGTTCTGCATCGTCAACATCAAGGCCAAGAACCTGGACATCGAAGTCCCGTACGTCTACGCCCACATCGCCCTCGACGGAGCCGACCTCGCCCTGCACGGCCGAATCGCCGGCATCCCCTACGACCAGGTGCGGATCGGCCTGCGCGTCGAACCCGTGTGGACGGAAGGCGCTCGCTACCCCGACCACTACCGGCCCACCGGCGAGCCGGACGCCGAGTACGACACGTTCAAGGAGCTGCTGTGAACCGGGAGATCGCCGTCGTCGCCTTCGCCCAGACCGACCACCGGCGCACCAGCGACGACCTCTCCGAGGTGGAGATGCTCATGCCGGTGCTCCACCAGGTTCTGGAACGGACCGGGTTGAAGACCGCCGACATCGGCTTCACCTGTTCCGGCTCCAGCGACTACCTCGCCGGCCGCGCCTTCTCCTTCACCCTCGCCCTCGACGGCGTGGGCGCCTGGCCGCCGATCTCCGAGTCGCACGTCGAGATGGACGGCGCGTGGGCTCTGTACGAGGCCTGGGTGAAGCTCCAGACCGGGGACGCCGACACCGCTCTCGTCTACTCGTACGGCAAGTCCTCACCCGGGTCCGTACGGGACGTCCTGACCCGGCAGTTGGATCCGTACTACGTCGCACCCCTGTGGCCCGACTCCGTCGCCCTCGCCGCCCTCCAGGCCCAGGCGCTCATCGACGCGGGCAGGACGGACGAGTCGGCGCTGGCGGCCGTCGGGGCGCGCAGCCGTGCCGACGCCGCCGCCAACTCCCACGCACAGCTGAGGGGTTCGGTGCCTCAGGGCGATTACCTCGTATGGCCGTTGCGGACCGGCGACTGCCCGCCCGTCGGCGACGGGGCCGCCGCCGTGGTGCTCGCGGCGGGGGAGCGGGCCCGGGACCTGTGCGAGCGGCCCGCCTGGATCCGCGGCATCGACCATCGCATCGAAGCGCACGGCATCGGCGTACGCGAGCTGACCGACTCGCCGTCCACACGCCTCGCCGCCGAGCGGGCCGGAGCCTTCGAACGGCCTGTGGACACCGCCGAGTTGCACGCCCCGTTCAGCTCACAGGAGGTGATCCTGCGCGAGGCGCTGGAGCTCGACGACGACGTGCGCGTCAACCCGTCGGGCGGGGCCCTGGCCGCCAACCCGGTGATGGCCGCCGGGCTCATCCGGATCGGCGAGGCGGCCGCCCGTATCCACCGGGGCGAGTCCGACCGGGCGCTGGCGCACGCCACCTCCGGCCCCTGTCTGCAACAGAACCTGGTCGCCGTACTCGAAGGGGATCCGCGATGAGCAAGGAGCCCGTGGCCGTCGTAGGGGTCGGCCAGACCAAGCACGTGGCGGCGCGGCGGGACGTCTCGATCGCCGGACTCGTCCGCGAGGCCGCCCGACGGGCTCTCGACGACGCGGAGTTGACGTGGGCCGACATCGAGGCCGTCGTCATCGGCAAGGCGCCCGACTTCTTCGAGGGCGTGATGATGCCCGAGCTGTACCTCGCGGACGCGCTCGGCGCGGTGGGCAAGCCCATGATGCGGGTGCACACGGCGGGCTCGGTCGGCGGCTCGACCGCGCTGGTCGCCGCGAGCCTGGTCGCCGCCCGCGTCCACGGCACCGTACTGACGCTCGCCTTCGAGAAGCAGTCCGAGTCGAACGCCATGTGGGGCCTGTCCCTGCCGATCCCGTTCCAGCAGCCGCTGCTGGCCGGCGCGGGCGGCTTCTTCGCCCCGCACGTCCGGGCGTACATGCGGCGCAGCGGCGCCCCCGACACCGTCGGCTCCCTCGTGGCGTACAAGAACCGCCGCAACGCGCTGAAGAACCCGTACGCCCATCTCCACGAGCACGACATCACGCTGGAGAAGGTCCAGGCCTCGCCGATGCTGTGGGACCCGATCCGCTACTCGGAGACCTGCCCGTCCTCCGACGGGGCCGTCGCGATGGTGCTCACCGACCGTGCCGGGGCCGACCGGGCACCCCGCCCCGCCGCGTGGATGCACGGCGGCGCGATGCGCAGCGAACCGACGCTGTTCGCCGGCAAGGACAGCGTGTCGCCGCGCGCGGGGCGGGACTGCGCGGCCGACGTGTACCGGCAGGCGGGCATCGCCGACCCGCGGCGGGAGATCGACGCGGTGGAGATGTACGTGCCGTTCTCCTGGTACGAGCCGATGTGGCTGGAGAACCTCGGCTTCGCCGACGAGGGGGAGGGCTGGAAACTCACCGAGTCCGGCGTCACCGAACTGGGCGGGGATCTTCCGGTCGACATGTCCGGCGGGGTGCTGTCCACCAATCCGATCGGCGCCTCCGGCATGATCCGTTTCGCGGAGGCGGCGCTGCAGGTGCGGGGGTTGGCGGGAGAACACCAGGTAGAGGGTGCCCGCCGGGTGCTCGGGCACGCCTACGGCGGCGGATCGCAGTTCTTCTCGATGTGGCTCGTGGGCGCCGAGCCGCCCACCTCCTGAAGCTCCCCCTCGCGTGGCCTGTCGGCGGTGGAGGTCGATCGCTAGTCTGGCGGGCGGACGACGAACCGGGAGGAGCACGGACGTGGCCGAGAGCACCATGGAGCAGCGATCGCTCAACGGCTGGCACAAGCCGGCGCAACTGGACCTCAGCAACGCGGACTGGCGGTCGAGCAGCCAGGGGCGGGGGGATGTCCAGATCGCCTTTGTCGAGGGTTTCATCGCCATGCGCAACAGCGGCAGCCCCGAGAGCCCCTCGCTGATCTTCACCCCCGCCGAGTGGGGCGCCTTCGTCTCGGGGGCCCGCGAGGGCGAGTTCGACCTGACCTGAGCGGCCGGACGTGTCGAGTCGGTGGGCGGGCGGGGCCGCCGCCCGCCGACAGGGAGGGGAGCGCCCTGAGGCAGCGCTTCCCCGTGTGAGGTCAGCCGCTCAGTGGCCGCCACCGTTCTTCCCTCGCGGCGTCGACACTGCTGCCCCACACGAGCGTTCCATCGACCAGGCCGGGCCTGTCCCGTGTGGCCAGGGCCGGGGCTTCGAGCATGTCGGCGGCCTCTTCCAAGTAGGTGACCAGTGTGTCGAGTTCGTCGTCGGGGGCTTCGGCGTAGCGGGACCAGCGGCCCAGGTGGCCGGTCGTGGTGTCCAGGTACAGCCCCGAGGTGTTGTCGGCCGGGCCGAGGGCGACGACCGGGATCCAGGCCGGTTTCCACACGGTGATCCGCTCCTCTTCGGGGCGGCCGGCGTTGCGGGTCTCCTGGTCGGCCTGGGAGTCCGTCTTCAGCCTGTGGACGGCGGTCACGGCGTCCAGGGTCATCAGAGCCCGGTTGCCGGGCAGACAGCCCCGGCCGTCGGCCCCGTCGTCGCCCGCGGTCAGCATCCACAGGACGCGCAGCTCGACAGGTATCCGAACACCGAGGTCGCTCTCCAGAGCGGCTATGGCGGCGGGGCCGGCGCCGGCGCGGAGCGCGGCGTAGGAGTCGGGGGCATTGCGCCGGAGCCAGCGGGTGATGCGATGCCAGGCGTCGGCGACCCCCCGCACGATGATCGCGTCGGCAGCGGGGTCGGCGAGCCTCTCCTTCTCTCGCTCCTCTTCCTGGGCAGGCGCGGCGGGCTCGGCGGGGCGGGCCGGGTTCGCGTACCGGATCTCGATCCGGTCGGGCTCGCGGATGTAGCCGACCGCCAAGGCGGGGCAGTCCTCGAACAGGTCGCCGTCGACCGTCACGGTGAGGATGCCCGGCAGTCCCGACGACCGGCCCATGTCCGGGTCGTCCGCCAGCCGGCCCGCCAGCACCTTCAGGGCGTAGGGGACGCCGGCCCCGATCCCGGCGGCGGTGTCGCGCAAGAGCGGGTCGATCTCGACGTTCAAGCCTGATGCTCCTTACGGGTCGGACGGAGGTCGGTGCCCCTCACACAGGAGGAGGTCCGCTCTCACCGCAGGGAGAGACGGCCCAGGTACGGCTGACGGTACGCCGGGGCACGCCACGCGGCCCCGGCCCGCCGTCAGCGCAGGGCGACCTCGCGTGGGCCGTTGTACGGGGCCAGCGACAGCACGGTGCCCGGAGTCCTCAGCCCCTCGTGACCCGTGAACCACTCGCGTGCCGCGGCGAACTGGACCTCGTCGCCCACGACCGGCGCGACCTCGTCGTACAGCGCGCGGACCGGGTCCGTGAGCTCCTGGCCCGCCTCGGTCTCCGTCCCCCAGATGTCCCACAGCAGCGTCTCGACCTTGTTGAGGGCCGCGAGGTCGAGCCGGACGTTCCCCGCCACGAACCACTCCCCGTGCAGCGGTCCCTCCGCCGGCGGGTGGAGACCGAACGCGTCCGGGTCGGCCTCCCCGGACCGGATGGCCCGCCAGGCCTTGCCCGCGACGAGGAACCGGTCGCGCGGGACGTCCATCGGGTCGAAGTCGATCTTCCAGGCGTCGACGATCAACGGATCCGTCAGCTGCGCGTCGGCGAACAGCCAGCCCCGGGCCGGGTCCCAGTACTCGGTGACCACGTGGTCGCAGTGGAATCCGTCGCTGCCGAAATAGGTCGCGAAACCGGACCGCAGCCGGGCGGGCACACCCATATGGCGCAGGAGCGAGCAGTGCAACAGCGAGAAGTCCCGGCACACGCCGACGAAACGGTCCTCGGGCTCCCGGCGGTGCGACAGCGGCGCGTCGTCGCGCTCGACGACGATCCGCAGGATGTCGTCGAGGTAGCGGGTCTCGGCGTCGTTGTGCAGCCTGTCCTGCGGGTGGGCGTGGCGGAACATGGCGTCCTCGCCCCGATGGATCATCAGATCCCTTGCCACGCGGGCTAGTCGAGCCACGTCGCGCGGCAGGTCGGCGTAGAGCGGGGCGAGCTCGCCCGGATCGGTGAACGTGCTCTGCGTGGCGTAGAAGGCGGCGACGTCCGGTGCGAGATGTGCGGCTGGCACGACTGAACCCCCAGATGAATCGGCCACGCGTTCGATTTGCGGACCGGTTCGGCTCACCGTGCCAAAATTCCCCCGCAATTGTCCAGAGCTCCCGCATCCCCGCCGGGAATGCGGTCGCCCCGGAATATCCCCCTCAAATTCAATCCCCCTCCATTTAATGGATGGCGGCTCGCCTATCATTAGCATCATGGAGTACTCGATCAGCGTGGACGCGCGGCTCGCCCTGGACCTCGCCCTGACCGTCCGCCACGACGGCAACGGTGGCATCGCGGACGACCTGACCGAGCCCACGGGGCTCACGGCCTGGGTCCACGCGCACCCGGACGCCCTGCCGGGCACCTCCGGCTTCACCGCCGACGAGGCCACGCTCACCGCCGTACGCGATCTCCGCGCCGCCGTCAGGGCGCTCCTCGCCCGCGCCGTCAGCCCCGGCGCGCCCAGCCCGGCCGACGCCGCCCGGCTGCTGCCGGTCCCCGAGGCCCTGGCGCGCCTCAACGAGGCCGCCGCACTGACCCCGACCGTCCCGGTGCTCTCCTGGGGCCCCGACACCGAACCCGTCGTACGCCACCAGCCCGTCACCGGCGAGGACCTCCTCACCGCCACGCTCGCCCGCGCCGCCCTGGCCTTCCTCGCGAGCCCGGAACGACAGCGGCTGCGCGCCTGCCACGCGCCACGCTGTGTGCGCTACTTCCTCAAGGAGCACCCCCGCCAGGAGTGGTGCAAGCCGTCCTGCGGCAACCGCGCCCGTGTCGCCCGCCACCACGAGCGGCACAAGAAGATGGCGAGCTGACGGCCGAGGAGGCGCTGCCCGCCACCAGGAGCGCGGGGCCGGGACACTCTGCGGCTCCACCGCCGGACGGCACGCCGTACCATGGCGGCATGTCCTTCCTCCGCCGCCGCAGCGCCACCCCCGCCGGGCCCGATTTCGACGTACTGGCCATGGACCCGGGCGACTGGCCGGGCAATCTCGGTGCCGGCCTGCTGCCCGCTCCCGACGGCAGCTGCCAGGGCGTCTTCCTGCGCTACGACCTCTACGGCGGCCGTGGCCCCGCCATGATCATCGGCAACCTCCCGGAGGGTTCCCCGGCGCGCGAGGTCGCCGACGGCGAGATCCCCTTCGAGGTGGCCCAGCTGCTGATCGCGCTGGAGAACGAGGAGGACATCACCGTCGTCGGCTCCGAGGACCTCCCGGTGATGCAGGGCGACAACCTCCTGATCGTCCGCCGTCTCAAGCTCTCCGAGTCCCGGATCTCCTGCGTCCAGTTCGACCGCAG
The DNA here is from genome assembly GCF_053592095.1 of Streptomyces sp. NPDC002787. Lineage (NCBI taxonomy): Bacteria > Bacillati > Actinomycetota > Actinomycetes > Kitasatosporales > Streptomycetaceae > Streptomyces > Streptomyces sp. NPDC002787. The sequence continues at coordinate 21,893 of NZ_JBSFVC010000010.1, forward strand.
CGACAACGTCCTGGTGACGATCGCCGCCTGGGACCGCCCGATCACCGACGACCTGTACGCCCTGCTCAAGCCGCTTCCGGCGGAGCTCTTCCAGCAGGGCTGAGAGCAGAAGGACGAAGAGAAGACGAGAAAGGGCCGGGTTCACACCCGGCCCTTCTTCGTGCCCTCAGAAGGTCTCGTCCTCAGAAACCTCGTCGTCCGGAGGCCCCGTCCTCACGCGGTCGGCAGCACCAGCACATCCGCCGCCCGCACGAACGCCACCCGGTGGCCGAACTGGATCTCGTAGTAGAGGTCCTTGCCGACCACGACCCGGTGCCCGCTCGTGTCGAAGGAGACGGCGTAGTAGTACTCGCCGGGCACCCGGTCACCGGCGACGTACTTCTGGCCCTTGAGGAGCTTGTACGGCAGCGGGGAGACCGCCTGGGCGGGCACGCCCGCCGGGTATGCCCCCGCCTCCGGGTAGGCACGGCCGTACACCAGGATCTCGGTGAGCCCGTTCCTGGGCGTCACGACCACACCGGCCGCGCCGACCGCCGTCGGCTGCTTCTTCGGGTTCCTGAACCAGGCCTTCTGGCCCAGGTACCAGATCGCCGTCCAGTCGCCCTGCCGCCCGGCGACCGCGTACTGCTGCCCGGTGGAGACCCGCGAACCGAGGTCGTTCACATCGATCGTGGAGGCGTCGCCCCCAGGCCGCAGACCGATGTCCTTGATCAGGGGCGAGGTCACGTCGGGCTCGCTGTACAGGCGTACGGCGCTGGAACCATGCACCGCGCAGGGCTTGCCCCTGCTCACGCAACCGGTGAACTCGGGCCTGTTGTCGGGGTAGTTCGGGAGGATGGTGACCAGGGCGCTGTTGCTGTTGGACGTCGGGCCGAACGGCTTGCCCAGCAGCTCGAAGTAGTGCTGCCAGTCCCAGTAGGGGCCCGGGTCGGTGTGCATCCCCGGGATCGTCGCCGTCGTCGGTCCCGGCACGGTGTCATGGCCCAGGATGTGCCGGCGGTCCAGCGGGACGCCGTACCTGTCGGCCAGATACTTCACCAGCCGGGCCGACGTGCGGTACATCGCCTCCGTGTACCAGGCGTCGGGCGAGGCGAGGAAACCCTCGTGCTCCAGGCCGATCGACCCCGCGTTGACGTACCAGTTGCCCGCGTGCCAGCCCACGTCCTTGTTCTTGACGTGCTGGGCGATGTGCCCGTCCGTGGAGCGCAGCGAATAGTGCCACGACACATACGTCGGGTCCTGGACCAGCTGCAGGGTGGTGTCCCAGGTGGCCTCGGTGTCGTGGACGACGATGTACCGGATGCGCTGCGACTTCGGACGGTCGGCCAGGTCGTGGTTGCCGTAGTCGTTGTCGCCGGACTCCTTGTACGGCGCCGGGATCCACTCGCAGGACACCGTCGTCGGGCACTCCGTGCCGGCCGCGGCCGCCGCGCGCAGCCCCGCTCGGGACAGCTGCCCGGTGTCGGGGCGCAGCTCCGGCTCGCCGGCCAGCGTCACCCGCTGGCCGGCGTCCGTGATCCGCCCGGCGCCGTCGCGGATTACCGCGAAGACCTCGTCGGCGTAGGCCGCCGCGGTCGCCCGGTCGTCGGCGCCCGAGAAACGGGCCACCGCCCCGTACCAGGCCGCCGGATCGGCACTCGGCTCCGCCCCGAGCTCCCGCTGAGCGGCGGCCAGCAGCGCGGCACCGCCGGCCACATTGGCCTCGGCGTCCGTGCGCAGGGTTTCCGCGGGCAGGCCCGTCAGCTCGGCGGCCTTCGTCAATGTCCGCAGCCGGACCGGGAGTTCGGAGCCTTCGGGCAGATCCGCCTCGGGCACCAGAGGCGCCCGGGAATCGTCGCCGCGCGCGTCCTCCGCACCCTCGCTGTGGTGCGGGGCTTCGGCCAGGGCCGTCCGGGCGTCGGTGAGGTGCATGGGGCCGTAGCCGCCGGTGACACTGGGCGCACCGCCGTGCGCGTCCCAGCGGGACTGGAGATAGGACACGCCGAGCAGGACGCTGCGTGGCACGCCGTACTCGACGGCCGCGGCGGCGAAGGCGCCCTGCAGACGGGCGGAGGAGGACGACTGGGTGGCGGGCGGGGCCGCTCCCAGCAAGGGCAGCAGCAACACGGCGGGGGCCGCGGCCACCGCCGTGTTGCGGATACGTCTGGGGCGTGGGGTGGGCCTGCGGTCGGTGGGGGATCCTCGCAAGGCGGCCTCCTGGAACGGTGGGGCGTTGGCGGGGCGTGCGGGACCGAGTGCGGACAGTGCTATCGGTCGGCCGACGATCCGTCAATCATGCCCGGAGGACGGCATGACGAAGGTCCGCGGCGCGCCCCTCGTCCAGGGCGCACCGCGGACCTTCCCATTGCCTCAGCGAGTACCGACCGCCGCCCGTACGGCCTTGCGGGCCAGCTGGCAGTCGTCGTGCAGCCGCCTGAGCAGCAGCCGCTGTTCCTCGCCGGACGGCGCGGCAGCCGGGTGGGCCGGGCCGGGCGCCGCCGGGGTCGAGCCGTGCATCGAACGCTGCACGGCCGTCTCGTAGGTACGGATCTCCCGGGTCAGGACGAGCATCAGGTTCACCAGGAACGCGTCCCGTGAGGCCGGGCCCGCCGACTGCGCCAGCTGACTGATCTGCCGCCGCGCCACGGGGGCGTCGCCGAGGACGGCCCACAGCGTCGCCAGGTCGTACCCCGGCAGATACCACCCCGCGTGTTCCCAGTCCACCAGCACTGGACCGGCCGGTGAGAGCAGGATGTTCGACAGGAGGGCGTCGCCGTGGCAGAACTGGCCCATGCCCTGACGGCCCGACGCGTGCGCGATGCCGTGCAGCAGCTTCTGCAGATCGCCCATGTCCCGGTCGGTCAGCAGACCCAGCTCATGGAATCGCGAGATCCGCTCCGCGTAGTCCAACGGGGCGTCGAAGGTCCCCGCCGGTGGCCGCCACGCGTTCAGCCGGCAGATCGCGCCCAACGCCGCCCGGACGTCGGCGCGCGGCGGCGCCTCCACCGGATGCCGCTGGAGGGCGGCCACCCGGCCCGGCATGCGCTCGATCACCAAGGTGCAGTTGTCCGGGTCCGCCGCGATCAGTCTCGGCGCCCGCACCGGCGGGCGGTGCCGGACGAACGAGCGGTAAGCGGCTATCTCGTGCCGGAGCCGCTCCTCCCAGATGGACGAATGGTCCAGTAAACACTTGGCGACGGCCGTGCTGCGCCCTGTCGTACCGACGAGCAGCACCGAGCGGCCGCTTCGGCGCAGCACCTGGACCGGAGTGAACTCCGGACAGATGCGATGCACCGAGGCGATCGCCGTGCGCAGCTGCGCGCCCTGAGGGCCGGACAAGTCGAGTCTCCCGCTGAGCGGTTGGGTGCCGAGCCCCGGAACGCGCCGCGTCCGGCCGGCACCGAGCACCGGGGCCGCCGTGCGCGTGGGGTCGAGGTAGGGGCCGCCGCTGCCCGGCTGGCGGGGGTGCAGCGACCGGGGAGGAGCGGACACGGAGGACGATGCTGCGTACATGGGGGAAGACAGATCCCTTCGTGTGCCGGCGGTTTCACGCGCTACCCGCCCCGGCCGTCCAGATGCACCCTGGGGAGTGTCCGTCGGGCGACCGGGTCGGGGTGGCGCTTTCCTACCTGACACCGGATGGGCCGTGGCACACCATCTAGCGCACCCTGGCGAAGCCTGGCGAATAGTCCCCGAGCAACTGACAGCGGGCTACATTCAACTCAGCCGAGAACCTGGGGGCTTGACGTGAGCGGACAACCCAATACCCGACTCGCAGACCTGTTCGGCCTGGCCGGCTGGTCGAAGGGAGAGCTCGCGAGGCTGGTCAACCGGCAGGCGGCGGCCATGGGCCACCCCCAGCTGGCGACCGACACCTCACGGGTGCGGCGGTGGATCGACATGGGAGAGATCCCGCGCGATCCCGTGCCGCGGGTGCTGGCGGCGCTGTTCACCGAGCGTCTCGGCCGTGTCGTGACCATCGAGGACCTCGGTCTGGTCCGGCACGGGCGTACGGGAAAGCGGCAGGGCGGCGGGAATGTGGAACATCCCGACGGTGTGCCGTGGGCGCCCGAACGGACTGCCGCGGTCCTCACCGAATTCACGGGAATGGACCTCATGCTCAACCGACGCGGCTTGGTGGGTGCGGGCGTCGCGCTCACCGCGGGACCCGCACTCAGCAGCGCCATGCACGACTGGCTGCACACCGATCCGGCCCTCGCGGCCGACGCCCCCGACCTCGACCACCCCCTGCACGCCGACCCCGCCGGGTTCGACCGCTACGAGGCCGCCCCCATCGGGTCGCAGGAGATCGAGGAACTGGAGCGCTCGGTCGAGGTGTTCCGGGCCTGGGACGCGGCCCGCGGCGGCGGGCTGCAACGCAAGGCTGTCGTGGGGCAGCTGAACGAGGTGGGTGGCATGCTCTCCTACCGCCACCCCGAACATCTCCAGCGGCGCCTGTGGGGCGTCGCCGCCAACCTGGCCGTCCTCGCCGGCTGGATGTCGCACGACGTCGGCCTCGAACCCACCGCCCAGAAGTACTTCATCATCGCCGCCCACGCCGCCAGGGAGGGCGGTGACCGGCCCCGCGCCGGCGAAGCCCTCTCCCGGGCGGCCCGACAGCTGGTGCACCTCGGCAAACCCGACGAGGCGCTCGACCTCATGAAGCTCGCCCAGTCCGGTTCCGGTGAGCAGGTGCTGCCGCGCACCAAGGCCATGCTCCACACGGTCGAGGCCTGGGCGCAGGCCTCCATGGGCAAGGGCCAGGCCATGCGCCGCACCCTGGGCCAGGCCGAGGATCTGTTCGTCTCCGACCGGGGGGACGTGCCGCCGCCCAGCTGGATGCAGATGTTCAAGGAGGAAGACCTCTACGGCATGCAGGCCCTGGCCTACCGCACCCTCGCGGAGCACGACCCGGCGGCGGCCAAGCAGGCACAGCACTTCGCGGAGAAGGCCCTCGAACTGCGCGTCGACGGCAGGCAGCGCTCGAAGATCTTCGACTTCCTGTCCATGGCCTCGGCGTCCTTCATCGCCGACGACCCGGAACAGGCGGCCAGCTACGCCCGTCTCGCCCTGGTGTCGATGGGCTCCAACTCCTCCCACCGCACCTGGGACCGGCTGCGTCAGATGTACCGGCTCACCGGTCAGTACTCCAGCTATCCGAAGATCCAGGACCTGCGGGAGGAGATCAAGCTCGCCCTGCCCAAGATCCCCTCGAAGAACAAGGGCGACATCGCCTCGGCATGACCGCCGGGCACGGCCACTGAACCGTCAGGAACCGACCCTGGCCACGAGCACACAGGCGTCGTCAGCGCGCTCGGTCTCGCCGAACTCCTCCACCACTGTCCGTACACACTCCTGGGCCGTACGGGCCTCGCCGAACCGTGGGGCCAGGTCCAACAGCCGCTGGACGGCTGCCGCTCCGTCCCGCCGGGGGACCAGTCCGTCGGTGTGCAGGAGCAGCAGATCGCCCTGTTCGAGCGTCACTTCGGCCTGCCCGTAGACGGCACCCGAGGTCGCTCCGAGCAGGACGCCGTCCGGTGAGGTCAACACACGCCCCGTCCCGTCGCGGAACAGCAGCGGGGCGGGGTGTCCCGCCTGCGCCCAGACGAGGGTGCGGGTCGCGGGCCGGTAGCGGCAGCAGACGGCGCTGCCGAGGGCCGGTTGCACGGTGGCGTCCAGTAACTGGTTGAGGCAGGCCATCAGCTGCCCCGGCTCGGTGCCCGCCACCGCCATCCCGCGCAGCGCGCCGATCAGCATCGCCATGCCCGAGGTGACGGTGACGCCGTGCCCGGTGAGGTCGCCGACGCTCAACAGGCTCTCCCCACCTGGCAGTTCGAGGGCGTCGTACCAGTCGCCCCCGATCAGGGCGCTGGTCGAGCAGGGAAGATAACGGGCCGCCAGGTCCAGTCTCGAGGGCCCCTGTTGCGGGAGCTGCAGGGAGCCGCGCCACGGCGGCAGCACGGCCTCCTGCAGCTCGACCGCGATCCGGTGCTCGGCCTGCGCGATATGCCGTTGACGGTGCAGCGAGTCACGGGTCTCGTTCACCGCCCGCTGGCTGCGCCGCAGTTCGCTGACGTCCCGCAGCACGGCCCACATCGAGGCCGTACCGCCGTCGTCGTCGAGCACGGGTTCGCCCATCATGTGCACGGTGCGTACCCCGCCGTCGGGGAGCACGATCCGGAACTCCCCGTCGATGCGTTGCGCGTCGATGAGGCAGTCCGTGACCATCGCCGTCAGCTTCGGCCGGTCCTCGTCGAGCACCAGCGAGGGCAGTTCGTCGAGGGTGAGCGGCGGGGCGGCCGGGTCGCGGCCGAGGATCTGGTACAGCTCCCCGGACCAGCTCGCCTCGTCCGTCAGCAGGTTCCACTCGGCGCTGCCGACTCGGCTGAGCAGCGACTCCCGCCGGGGCGCCGGGGCGGGTGCGACCGGGAGACCGGGTGGGGGCACGGGGGCCGACGGCGGGGCCGGGCCGTCCCGCAGCTGGGCCAAGTGGTCGTCCAGGTCGCTGAGTTGGTGCAGTGCCAGGTCGTAGAGCGCGCGCTGCCAGCGGCCCTCGGGGTCCCCTCCGTCGTCGGGCGCGTCACGCCGTACGGCGTCCATGTCGCCCCGTAGCCGTCGCGTCTGCGAGATGAGCGCGTCGACCGTGCCGCGTCGGGGCGGCTGGGCGGCGGGACGATCCGCAGAGAGAGGGGACGGCATCACGTACTCCGATGGGGGACGGTACGACCAACGCTGACGTAAGGGCCGAATACGACTGTTGCACAGCCCGCGACGCGCTGTAAGGGATTTGGCAAGACACGATACGGTGGTGCTTCTGGCATATGCCACCGTCCTTGCGGCTGGGGTCTTCCACGGCAAGTCGGTACGCGCCCTTAGAGGCCAAGTCGTAGAGATGGTACGCGACTTGACGGATCGTCGGCCGTATTCACATGTCTCTCATTCCCATGTTCGAGGGGCATATGTGCGAGCCCTCTCGATTACATAGAGCGGCATATGTAAATCCGAACGCATCGACGCTCGTGGACGCGTCGGGAGCCGAGAGATGGGTGACATAGCTCACACGGATGAATCCAGGAAGCCGCGTCATGCGAAAGCCCTCCGAGAGGTCGAAGAGGCACGTCGGCGCACCGGTCGGCCCGCACCGCAGGAAGAGCTTCACCCGAAACGGAGATCGTTCATGACCGTCACGCTGGAACAGGCCGCCCGCGCCCTCCTCGTCACCGCCGAGGACCGGGAGGTCCCGGTGCCCGCGAGCCTGCGCTACTCCTCCGACGATCCGCTGGCCGTGCATCTCGACTTCCCGGCCGACATCTCGCTCAACGGTGACATGGTGACGTGGACCTTCTCCCGCGGCCTGCTGGAGGAAGGGGTGCTCGCACCCGCCGGCGCGGGCGACGTACACATCTGGCCCTGTGGACGCTTCCGCACCGTGGTGGAGCTGCACTCGCCGTACGGCATGGCCCTGCTCCAGTTCGAGAAGGCGGCTCTCCAGCGCTTCCTGCTGCGCAGTTACGCCGTCGTCGCCGCTGGAAGAGAGGAGCTGGGCCCGGCGCTCGACCGGGGTCTGGCGTCCCTCATCGGCGGTGTCTGACGCCCGGCCCGGCGGGACCTCCGTGTGCGCGGGCCGGCACTCAGTACCGCAGGACGCCCGCGATGCCCCGGGCGTCGCCGAGCGTGCCGTCGGGTACGAAGCGGACCTCGGCGCCCGTGTCCAGGCACCGCTCGACGATCTCGTCCACGATGTCCTCGCGCGCGTCGAGGTCGCCGCTCTCGGCCGGGACGAGGTGACCGCCGTCGCTGTCGGCGCGGACGGTCGTCCGGTAGTTCTCCTCCACGGCCAGGAGCTGGATGCGACCCTGCTGCGCGTTCTGCCGGACCTCGTCGACACCGGCCGCGAACGCCTTGTGTCCACGGGCCGCTTCGAGCCGCCGGGCCACGGTGTCGGCGTTCCGGCGGTCCTCCGCGGCGACGAGGGGCCGGACGGCCTGCCACACGGTGTCCGGGGTGCCGTGCGCGAGACCGCCGTGCGGGATGTGGGTGGCGTCCTTGGTGATCGTGCCGATCTCGTCGAGCAGGGACAGCGCCGCCGTCTCCCCGGTGACGTACAGGGGCCTGGGGCGCGTGCGCAGCACACGGGCCAGCGCGGTGTCGGCATCGCGCAGGAAGTGGCGGGTGTCCTCGTCACGGAAGGCGGACGGCAGGTCGCCGATCTGTTCCTGGCGCTCGGCGTCGAAATTGTCGCGATCCCTGGTCAGAGGGAAGCCGCCGACCTGTGCCTCGGTGACGCGGTCACCGCCGCCGTCCCACAGCGTGACCCGGTCGGAGGAGACCGAGAGCACCCAGAACGGCCGCTCGGCGGCCTGCGCGGCCACCAGGTTGCGGGTGAGGAAGGTGTCCGAGAGCACCACACGCTCCGGCACCGGGCGGGCCAGTGACCAGACCTGGTGCTCGCCGGGCGCGGCGAAGATCACCAGACCGTCCTCGGTGTGCGTCAGGTCCACCTCGGCCAGTGCCTGGTCCAGCTGTTCGGCCACGTCGTTGCGCCGCTCCCGCGTCACCGCGGGATCGTGCTCCAGTCGCTTCTTCGCCTCGGCGACTACATTGCGCAGCCGGACCGGATCCTGGGCCTTCTCGGGTTCCCGGCGGTGCGTCGGCGTCAGCACCGACACCGCGGGATAGGGGCGCGGACGGCGCAGTTCGGTGAGGGTCGCGGGACTGAGGGCATGCTCCATGACTTCACGATAGGACTGATTCGCGTGTCGGGCATTTGGGGTAAACCGGATGCCGGTGCGGGCGGTCCGAGCGGCCGGAGGCGAGCATGGGAGGAGCCCGTCGGCACACCGCGGAGAAGGTGTGTGCCGACGGGCTCCCCGGTGGTGGGTGCCTGCCGCGTGGGTCAGCCGACTTCCTTCTTCAGCGCCTTGTCGGCGGCGGCCTTGGAGGGCTTCCACCAGGTCGTCACCGGCTCCCAGACCTTGACCTTCTTGCCCGCGCCCAGCTGCTTCGCCGTGAAGGTACGGCCGTTGTAGTTCGGGTTGGCGGACACGGTGACCGTGCCGACGCGGCGCGCCTCCGGGTCCTTGAGGTCGGCGATCGTGCGCACCGCCGCGTACACCGTCTTCCCCGCACCGACCTTGTACGGACCGCTCTCGCCCGACGGCACCGGCAGGGCCGCCCCGTCGAGGTCGCCGAAGGTGACGACGGGAAGGCGGTCGATCGTGCAGGTGCGGGCGCCGGTGTTCTTGACGGAGATGTGCACGACCCTTGCGTCCTTGGACTGCTTGGCCCCCAGCTTCAGGACCTTCGCCTTGCACACCGGGGTCTTGGCGGCCGGCTGCGCGGCCAGGCCCTGCGGGGCGCCCGCGAGGAGCAGCGCGGCGCCGGCGGTCGCCGCGGTCGAGAGAGTGAGAACGGAACGGATACGCATCGGTGGAATCCCCCAGTTTTGGTCACGTACGGGTACGGCACGCCCAAAGGCGACGCGCAACAGTGTGACGCGCGAGATGTGCGCGGGGTTGTACCGAAACGGTCCGTGTTACAGGCCCGATGCTCAACCGTCGGCTCCGCATGAACTTCCGTCGTCCGGCAGCGATCCGTACAGCAGGAAGTCGTCGACCTTCTCGTGCACGCACTTCGACGATCCGTACCCGGTGTGCCCCTTGCCCTTGTTGTCGAGGACGACCGCCGAGGAGCCGAGCCGCTTCGCCGTCTCCACGGTCCAGCGGTAGGGGGTGGCCGGGTCGCCCCGGGTGCCCACGAGCAGCATCTTCGGGGTGCCGACGTCCTTTACCTTCTCGCGGATGAAGTCGGTGCCCGCGGGGCGGCCGTGGCACAGGAGCACCTGGGTGAGCCGTTGTCGGCCGAACACGGGGGAGGCGTCCTCGTACTCCGCGCGCATGTCCGCCAGGTTTTCGGTGATCTGTTCGGCGGTGGGCCGGTCGGGGTCGTCGGCGCAGTTGATCGCCATCAGCGCGGCGGGATAGTTGTCCAGCGGGACGTCCTCCGGGTCCACGAGGCCGCCGTCCGCGGACGGTGTCCGGGACGCGCCGGGCTCGGTGGGCTCGGTGGGCTCGTGCGGACGGTTTGGTGCCGAAGACCGGTGCGGGCCGCTCGGCGCGGCGAAGCCGCCGCCCGCGAGCGCCACGACGCCCCGGGTGTCGCCGTCGTGGACGAGCATGTTGAGCGCCTGGGTGAGCGCGGGCCACATCTGTTCGCTGTAGAGAGCGTGGCTGATGGCGCCCACGAGGTCCTGGCCCGAGAACTCCTGCCCGAAGTCCGTCGGCACGGGGTACTCGTCCAGCGAGTCGACCAGCATGACGACCTGCTCACGGGCCGAGCGGGCGTCCTGCCCGAACGGGCACGTCAGTTCCTCGGTGCACGCGTCGAGGTAGTCCTCCAGCGCGGTCTGCTGGCCCTCGGCGCCCACCAGGCCTCGCTCGGTCAGCGGTTCGGTGAGGGTGTCCACCCCGTCGAGGACCATCCGGCCCACCTTCCGGGGGAACTGCGTCGCGTACACCGCGCCCAGCCGGGTGCCGTAGGAGAAGCCCAGGTAGTTGAGCTTCTTGTCGCCGAGGGCGGCGCGCATCACGTCCAGGTCCCGGGAGGCGTTGAGGGTGCCGATGTGGGGCAGCACCGGCCCGGAGTTCTTCCGGCACGCCTCCGCGGCCCGCCGCAGCCGCTCGAGCGCCGCCCGCGGGTCGTTCACGCCCTCGCCGTTCTCGGTCACCTCAAGGGCCTCGCCGGTGCCGTCGCCACAGCTGACGGGCGAGGAGCGGCCCACGCCGCGCGGATCGAAGGAGACGACGTCGTAACCCTTCGTGAGAGTCATGAACTCGTCGCCGCCGTAGGCGAGTTCGGGGACGCCCGGGCTCCCGGGGCCGCCGAAGTTCAGCAGGAGCGAACCGCGCGAGTCGCCGGTGGCCCGGTAGCGGGCCATCGCCAGGTCGAGGGTCCCGGCCTTGGGCCGGGAGTAGTCGAGCGGCACGGTGACCTTGCCGCACCGCAGATCCTTGGGCACCTCCATGCCCTCACACTTCGACCAGGTGATCTTCTGTTTGTAGAAGCGGGCCAGGTCGGACTGCTTGTCGTCCTTCTTGCCGTCGGTGCCCGCCGCTGTGGCCGACAGTCCGGCCACCAGCAGGGCCAGCACCGCGACCGCGGCTCCGGCGAGCGGGCGCCGTCTGTGCGTGGACCGCATGCGTGCCTCCAGGGAAGCCCGGCCAGGGGCGGACGGGGACAACCCCCGGATCACGATAAGCGGGCCCTCGCGGCCACGCCTCCCGGCGGGCGGGACCCACGAAATCGCCGTATCCTGCGCCGCGCCGATCTCGTGCGCCGGTCGTGGACGTGTCGCTCGTACGCGTGAACCGGGCCGTCGGCGCGGCCTCGCGGAGCCGCTCGGAACAGGCCCGTCGCCCGGCACATCGGCCGTTTCCCGCGTCGCGGGCGCGCTCGGCCGTCGGCGAGGATGCTGCGGGGACGCGGCCGACCACCGCGTCCGCGGCCGCACGGCGGCCGCACCGCCGCCTCGGCGAAGGAGCGCACAGATGACCTCTCCGGCCCGTCAGGACCTCGTCGTCACCCCGGCCACGCTCGACGACTGGGCGGTGGTCGCCCGATGGGCCGGCGACGAGGGCTGGAACCCGGGGCTCTCCGATCCGTCGTGCTTCTTCGCCCAGGACCCCGACGGCTTCTTCATCGGCCGGCTCGACGGGGAACCGGTCTCGTCCGTCTCCGTCGTGAACTACGGCGACGACTACGCCTTCCTCGGCTTCTATCTCGTACGGCCCGACCTGCGCGGCCACGGCCACGGCCTCGCCACCTGGAAGACCGCCCTCGCCCACGCCGGCAGCCGCACGGTCGGCCTCGACGGCGTGGTCGCGCAGCAGGACAACTACCGGCAGTCGGGCTTCGAGCCCGCCCACCGCACCTTCCGGTACTCCGGAGTCGTGCCCGGGACCACCGTGCCCGCCGATGTCCGGCGCGTCGAGGACGCCCGCTCCGTCGCGGCGTACGACAGCGCCTGCCACCCGGCCGACCGCCCCCGTTTCCTGGAGCACTGGCTGACAACCGACGGACACCGGGCCCTCGCCCGGATCGTCGACGGGCGGCTCACCGGCTACGGCGTCATCCGCCCCGGTCGGGACGCCCCGCGGATCGGCCCGCTGTTCGCCGACACCGCCGCGGACGCCCGGGCGCTCCTCGTCGGACTGGCCGCCGAGGCCGCGGGCCGTGAGCTCGCCATCGACGTGCCGGAGCCGAACGCGGCCGCCGTGGCGCTGGTCGAGGAGTACGGGCTGACGCCCTCCTTCGAGACGGCCCGGATGTACACGGGGCCGATCCGGCCGTACGCCGAGGACCGCGTCTTCGGGATCACGACTCTGGAACTCGGCTAGGCGACGGGGCGGTGTCTCCCGTCCCGGCCGGGGGAGCGGCCTGTCCCGTCCTGGCCGGGGAAGCGGTGTCTCCCGTCCCGGATGGGGGAGCGGCCTCTCCCGCCCTGGCCGGCCGGGCGGCGTCGCCCTTCTTGAAGGCCCACTCCATGCGCGGCTCCACGACACAGCGGAGCACGGTCCGCACGGGCGAGGTGCACAGCAGGGTGATGCCGCCGACCGCTGCGGCCGTGACCGCCAGTTCCCCGAGCGGGGTGTGCAGCCACTCCACGGCGTACCAGTCCCGGAAACGCGCCCACTTGATCACGAAGCCGTGCAGCAGATAGCCATACATCGTGCCCGCGCCCAGCGCCGTGAACCACAGGTGCCGGCGCGGGACCCAGGCCAGGAAGCAGGCCGTCAGCAGGACCGCCAGACAGAACAGGGCGGGCGTGGTCAGCAGGCCCGCCCAGCGGGACACACCCTGGCCGGTGACGCTGCCCCGGTGATAGAACCAGCCCGCGTCGAACCACGGCGCCACCCAGTACGCCGCCACGACCGACCCCAGCCCGACCGGGAGCAGGCACAGACGCACCCGGCGGCTGCGCAAGCGCTCGAAGTGCTCGGCCCGCAGGGTCAGCCCCAGCACGAAGAACGGCAGGAACCCCAGGACCCGCTGGATGGAGACGTCGCCCCCGAGATCCGGTGAGACGGCCGCCAGCATCGCCAGCCCCAGGGCGATCGGCAGGGGGTGACGCAGCATCAGCCACAGGGGAGTGGTCAGCCGCCAGATGAACAGCGCGACCAGGAACCACATCACGTACCAGGGATCCAGCAGGCTCAGCGGATAGCCCGGGTCGTCCTGCGCCCACCGGTAGAACAGCGTGTACGCCGTCTCGAACACGACGTACGGCAGGACCACGCCCGTCAGCAGCCGTTTCAGCCGGCCGGGCGCCATGTCGAAGCCGCGCGAGAAGTAGCCGGAGATCAGCGCGAAGGCCGGCATGTGGAAGGCGTAGACGGTGAGGTACGCGGCCGTCGCGGCCCGGCTGCCGTACGTCAACGGCTCCCACGCGTGACCGCAGGCCACCAGCACGATGGTGAGGTACTTCGCGTTGTCGAAGTACGGGTCCCGCGAGGTCCGCCCCGGTCGCGGCTTCTCCTGGTCGGGCGGGGCCGCGGGGGCGGGGCGGGAGTGCTGTACCACGTCTTCGGACATCGGCGAAAGGTCTCCGGACAACGACAACGGAACCCGGACCGCCTGCCCCGTCCCGCCGGCCTCACTCATCACCGGCGAGACTCCCGCCGGTTTTGGCGTGGAACCGACGGTGCAGGGCCCGCACCTCCCCGACCAGCTCCGGCACCGGCCCCTCGACCGTCACCCCGGGGGCGATCTCCTGCACGGGCAGGGTCCGCACCGGCGGCGCGGGAACCCCCAACTCGACCAACCATGCGGCGAGTTCGGAGGAGGCGACGTACACGATACGGCCGAGACCCACCCAGGCATGGGCGGCCGCGCACATCGGGCAGTGCTCTCCCGAGGTGTACACGGTCGCCACGGCGCGCTCCCCAGGTGTGAGGTGGGCGGCCGACCAGCGCGCCAGTTCGAACTCCGGGTGACGGGTGCGGTCACCTCCCGCCACCCGGTTGTGGTCCTCGGCCAGCACCATGCCGTCACCGCCGACCAGGACCGAACCGAACGGTTCGTCACCGGCCTCCAGCGCCTCGGTCGCGAGCTCCACACAGCGTCGTAGGTACACCAGTTCGGAATCGTTCACCATTGTCGTACGCACCCTCCTCATGGACCGCTCGGCCGCGCTCCGCCGGGTGCACCCTACGGCGTGTGTCCGAAGGCGCGCGGCCGTTCGCGAGCGACACCCGTACGGCCGCACGGGCGGCTCAGCGAACGGTGCGGGCACGGGGGTGGCGGCGCCGCACGTGCGGGAGAAGCGGGTGAATTCCGTTGCCAGGGCGAACGACTGATGATGGAGTGAGCGCATGGATCACGCTGCTGTGCTGGCACTGTTCGACCGGGACATGCGGGAGGGCGCTCGCCCCGACGGGCCCGGAGCCCGGATCGAGCGCGTGGGCAAGGTGGTGCGCCAGGTCGGTTCCGAGAACGGCTGGAGCGGTGTCGTCTGGTCCGACCTGGATGAGGCGGGCGCCGACGAGGCCGTCGCCGAGCAGATCCGGTACTTCTCCGGCCTCGGACGCGACTTCGAGTGGAAGCTGTACGGCCACGATCTCCCCGTCGACCTGGGGCAACGCCTGCGCACGGCCGGTTTCACGCCCGCTCCGGAGGAGACGCTGATGGTCGCCGAGGTCGCCGACCTCAGCCTCGACGTCGAGCCGCCGGAAGGCGTACGGATCCTGCCGGTCACCGACCGCGAAGGCGTGGACATGGTGGCCGAGGTCCACGAGAAGGCCTTCGGTACGGACAGCTCCCGGATGCGCCACCAGCTTCTGGCCCAGCTCACCGGGGACACCGACCAGGTCGTGGCCGTCGTGGCCCTCGCCGGTGACGAACCGGTGAGCGCCGCCCGTATGGAGCTGCTTCCCGGGACGCGCTTCGCCGGTCTGTGGGGCGGCGGCACCGTCGAGGGCTGGCGCGGCCGGGGCGTCTACCGGGCCCTCGTCGCCCACCGAGCCCGTGTCGCCGCCGACCGGGGCTACCGCTACGTGCAGGTCGACGCCCTGGCCCGCAGCCGACCGATCCTGGCCCGCCTGGGCTTCGAGCCGCTCACGACGACCACGCCGTACGAGTACGCGGTGGGGAGCTCGGCTGCGGCGTGACCGGAGAAGGTGGGGTCACCCGGCGCCCCGCCGGGTGACCCGGCGGGGCGCCGGGTGCGTCACAGGTCGAGCTGGTACTCGATCGCATGGTGCGTGGGCCGGTAGCCGAGGGCGTCGTTGACCTGGCGCATCGGGGTGTTGTCCGCCGCGGTGTCGGTGAGCAGGGCGACATCGGGGTCCAGAGCGTGGGCGTGGAGGATCGCCGCCGCCTTCATCCAGAGGCCGATCCCGTGGCCCCGGTGCTCGGGGAGCACGGCCGTACCGTAGTGCTGACCGTCCCCCTTGCCGTCGCCCTTCCCGTCGCCCTTCCCGTCGCCCGGCAGCACCAGCTCCGAGAAACCGACGATCGTGCCGCTCGCTGTGTGCACGGCCGCCACGGTGTACAGCGAGTCGCCGCGCTTCGCGATCGCCTCGGCGGCCGACACGACGCGCTCGACGTCCCAGACCACGGTCCCGTAGTCGGTGTCGCCCATCGGCATGTCGTCCATCGCGCGACGCGAATCCGCGTAGGTGGGGGCGAGTTCGGTGGGCACGACACCTGTCCAACGGGCCAAGTGGTAGCCCGGAGGGGGCAGTTCGACGATCCGGGTGAGGTGGCCGGGGTCGATGTCGGCGAGTTCGAGCCGGGCGTACGTCAGGGACAGCACCGTGCGGAAGCCGCGCGCCGCGAGGAACGCGTCGCCGGGGGAGCCCTGTTCGGCCTGGGCGAGGATCGCGCGGCGCCGCTCGGCCCGGGCCGTTTCGACCGCCGCGTCGAGCAGGGCGGAGCCCACGCTCCGCCGGCGCTCGGATGGGTGCACGGCGAGGTCCAGTTCCGCCAGATGCCTCTGCCCTTCCTTGGTGAACAGCCGCAGGAAGGCGGAGCCGAGGGGTGTGCCGTCCGTCCCGGACGCCAGCCAGGCCAGACGGCGGCTCGACGGGGAGGCGGCGGGGTCGATGAGCTGGGTGACACGCGGCGGCAAGAGAGCTCCGGGGCTGGTCGGCGAACGGGATGGCGAGGCCATGCGACGCTAACGGCCGCATGCGACCACCCGCAACGGGTTTCCGGGCGCACGCGGGCCCCGGCCATCAGCTCGACCTGCAGCACATACGAGCGTTGGCCGTCGTCTCGGCACGCATGATCACTGGCCGCCCTTCCCGGGCCCGCGTGACCGCCGACCGCCCCCGCGCGACCCCTCAGCGCCGGGCCTTCGTGCGGTCCAGTGCCGCGACGCCCAGGGCCGCCAGGCCGATCTGGATGAGCCACTCGACCCAGTCGACGCCATCGGTGTCGGCCACGCCGACCCCCGCGGCGATCGCGGATCCGATCAGCGCCGCGACGATGCCCACGAGGATCGTCAGCAGGATGCCGATGCGCTGCCGGCCCGGCACGACGAGTCGGCCGAGCACACCTATGACAATGCCGATGATGATGGCACTGATGATGCCGTCGATCTCCATCTGATCTCCGCCCCTTGTCGTCGGAATCCCCGCAACCGTGCGAGTGCCCTTCGAACGCGAGTGCAGTCCCCTCCCTGTCGCGGGTTCTTCACGAGGCTGCCACCCCTCCCGTGACGGTCGGCGCCTCCGCGGCGATGTCCATGACGTCCGCCCGTGGGTCGCCACCCGGACCGTGTCCGCCGGCGTCCGCTCGTCGGCACGATCCCGCTAGCCCGCCACCTCCGAGAAGTCGGAGCTCGGGCGTGCGGCGCACCGGAGTGCCTTCCGGATCACCGCCGCCGGGTCTCCCTCGTGATACGGCCGCTCCGAGGCCTCGATGCCGTCGAGGAACTCCTGGTAGCGCACGGCGTGGGCGAGGTGCGCCAGCGGCTCGGCCACGGCGAGCGCGCGGGCGGGGTCGCTCGCCGGGACATGTGTCTTCCAGGCGTCGCTCCAGACGCTGACGGCCGTGGAGCGTACGGCCTCGGGGAGGAAGTCGTACAGACGCAGACAGTCGAGGACGGGGTTGCCCCAGTGGGCGTCGGCGAAGTCCACGACCACGGGCGGGCGGCCGTCGCTGCGCCAGTTGCCCGGATGGAAGTCGGCGTGGACGAGCGTGTCGGGGAGCCCGCAATCGGCGAGCCGGTCCCACCGGCCCGCCAACTCCCTTGCCGCGTCCCGCTCCTGTTCCGTGATGTCCAACTCGGCGGTGCGGTCGAGCAGTTCGCGCACCAGCTCGCCGAGGACCCGGTCCCGCCGGTCCCGGAGCCCCGGTGGTCGCCGGTCGGTCAGCGCGGCCTGCGCGGCGACGAACCGGCGGACCCCGGCCTCGACCGTGGCGGCGTCGGCGGCCCAGCAGTCCTCGCCGGGGATGTGTTCCAGCAGCACCCGCCGCTCGCCCGAGGCGAGGACCGTCGGTACCAGCTCCGCGTCCACCTGGGCGTACGTGGCGATGACCGTGGCCTCGTCGGAGGCGAAGGGCGGCGTCGCCTTGAGCCACACCGGCCCCTCCTCCGTGGGCAGCCGGAAGAGCGCCGCCAGGTTCCACGTCCGTCGCTGCTCGACCGGCCCTGTCACCGGTCGCCCCAGCGCGGCCAGCGTCCTTGCGGCCCAGTCGAGCAGTTCCCGCGATCCGTCGGCGCCGGCCCACGGCGATCGACGTACGTCGTCGGTGTCCAACAGCCCCCGGTCCACCTGGTGTCGGTCGAGCAGCCCCGGCTCTGGCGGCTCCAACGCCTCGACGTGATACGTCACATGCCCGTCCCGGCCACCCTCGCCCCCGTCGACTCGCAGGAGTCGCAGGACGAGCACGGGTACGCCGAGTGCGCGCTCCAACTGCCTCACGACCGGCTCGACTTCGGCCCACCACGGAACGTCGACGGGGAAGGGGCCTGCGACACCGAGGAAGTCCTCACCCGATGTCACCCATGCGCTCACGGTTCGACTCACGGCGACAGTCTGAGCGCCGGAACGGTCGGCGGCGAACGAAATATCGCCGAGGGGCCCGCTGCCGCTGCCGCTGCCGCTGCCGCTCCCGCTACGAGCGGGAGGACGATTGACATGCAGGTAATTGCCTGCATAACGTGGAGTGTGCGATCAGAGAACGACCCCGCGATGGACAAGGTCTTCAAGGCGCTGGCCGACGAGACGCGCAGGAGGCTGCTGGACCGGTTGCACGAGCACAACGGTCAGACGCTGGGTGAACTGTGCGAGCGGATCGACATGGCCCGGCAGTCGGTGACACAGCACCTGACCGTCCTGGAAGCCGCCAACCTGATCAGCGCGGTGCGGCGGGGGCGGGAGAAGCTGCACTACCTCAATCCGGTCCCGCTCCACGAGATCCGGGAGAGGTGGATCGACAAGTTCGAGCGCCCGCGGCTGAGGGCGCTCGGCGCCGTGAAACGACGAGCCGAGGAAGCCATGACCGGCAAGCCCACATTCGTGTACGTCACCTATGTCGCGAGCACACCCGAGAAGGTCTGGGAGGCGCTGACCAGCGCCGATCTGACCGCTGCCTACTGGGGGCACAGGAACGAGTCGGACTGGCGCCGGGGCTCGCGCTGGGCGCACGTCCGCACTGACGGCTCAGGCGTCGAGGACGTCGTCGGCACGGTCGTCGAGAGCGAGCCCCCGACCCGCCTCGTCACCACCTGGACCTCGCCGGAGAACGAGGGCGAGGAGGACACATACTCGCGGGTCACCTTCGACATCGAGCGGCACGCCGACATCGTGCGGCTCACCGTGACCCATGAGGACCTGGAGGACGAGGACGCGCTCGCCGAGGTGTCCTTCGGCTGGCCCGCGGTCCTGTCCAACCTCAAGTCGCTGCTCGAGACCGGCAGTGTGCTGCCGCAGGAGCCGTGGGAGGTGCCGCGCACGCGGTGAGGCCGGTCATGGGGGCCGGCCGGGGTGGACGGCGACGGCCGACCCGCCTGAGCGGGTCGGCCGCCGTTACCCCTCGCGGGCGTTCCTGTGTACCCCTACGGTGTGCGTCCCGCACGTGTGCCGCCCTTGGCCGCGGCGCCCGCGCACACCATCCCCAGCAGCAGGGCCAGGCAGCCGATGATGATGTTGTTGACCACGACACCGGCGTCCGGGCTGTCGCCCACGATCCACGCCGAGATGATCATCCAGACGCCCAGCGCGCACATGGCCCAGCTCAGGCCGTACATCCTCTGGGGCGCGGCGGTGAAGCCGAGGGCCAGCAGACCGATCGCGATGCCCACGATGAGGTTGTGGGGCACCAGCGAGGGCTGGCTGGTCGTGTAGTGCAGGATCCACGGGGACACGGCGCAGTACAGACCGAGCAGGAACACCGGTCCGTCCACGAGCGCCACATCGCGACCACCGAGCATGCGGGCGTACCGATCCTGCATTTCGGTTACATCAGGGTGGCTGGAGATGTCACCCCTGTGTGAGACGTTGGCCATGACTCGACTCCTTTGAACTCTGCAGGCCTGACCGCGTCTGGTGGGGTATGCGGTAAGCGCCGCGTACGTTCATTCTGCGCTTATTTCGCCTTTATGTGTAGTCGTCGCGGGGGAGTGGCTCCAGGGTTTGCGTCCGCGCAGGAACCGTTCCCGCCCCTCGGACAGGTCGACGACCGGATCCGGGTAGTCCAGCGTGGCGCGGTCGAGTCCGCGCAGCTTCCACGGCTCGTGCACGGCCGGCCCCTCGACGTCCGCCAACTCCGGTACCCAGCGCCGTACGTACGCCCCCTCCGGGTCGTACCGCTTCGCCTGGGTGACCGGGTTCAGGACGCGGTTGGGGCGGGTGTCGGTACCCGTGCCCGCCATCCACTGCCAGTTCAGCTGGTTGTTGGCGATGTCGCCGTCGACCAGCAGGTCCCGGAAGTGGCGGGCGCCCACGCGCCAGTCGACGTACAGCGTCTTGGTGAGGAAGCTCGCGGTGAGGAGCCGTCCCCGGTTGTGCATCCAGCCCTCGTGGAGCAGTTGGCGCATCGCCGCGTCCACCACCGGGTAGCCGGTGCGGCCCTCCCGCCACGCCCGGATGTCCTCGCGGGCCGTCCGCTCCGAACGCCAGCGGTCCCGCTTGGTGCGATAGTCGGCGACCGCCGCGTCCGGTCGGGCGGCCAGGACCTGGCGGTGGAAGTCGCGCCAGGCGAGCTGCCGTACGAACGCCTCGGTGCCGGGCCCGCCCGCCGCCCGCGCCCGCTGCACGACCTCGACGGCTGAGACGGTGCCGAAACGCAGGTGCGGCGAGAGCCGGGAGGTCGCGTCGCCGGCGAGGTCGTCGTGGCGGTCCTCGTACGACTCGATGCCCGACCGCAGCCAGGCGGTGAGCCGTGCGCGGCCCACCGCCTCGCCGCCTGCCGCCAGGCCGGGGGACAGGCCGGACAGCTCCTCGCGTGACGGGACCCTCTCCGAGGCGATCCCGTCCGGCACCCGCACGGTGCGCGGGGCGGCCAGGGGGTCGCGGAGCCGTTGGCGCGACCAGTGGCCGAAGTACGGCGTGAAGACCGCGAAGTGGTCCGAGCCGGCCGGCGCGACCGCGCCGGGGTCCACGGCGGATGTCACCGTGTCGTGGACGTGCAGGCGCACGCCCTCGCCCTCCAGCGCGCGCCGCAGCCGTTCCTCCCGGCGCTGGGCGTACGCGCTGACGTCGGCGGCCAGATGGATCTCCTCGGCGTCGGCCTCGGTGGCCACCTTGCACACCTCCTCCACCACGTCCCCGGAGCGCACCACGAGCCGGCCGCCCCGCGCGCGCAGTCCCGCGTCGAGGTCGCGCAGACAGTCGGCGAGGAACGCCAGCCGGTTGGGCACGGCGAACCCGGCCCCCGCCACGGCCCGGTCGCGCACGAACAGCGGGACCACCTGCCGCGATCCGTCGAGGGCCGCGCGCAGCGGCGGATGGTCGTGCAGACGCAGATCGGCGGTGAACAGGACGACCGAGACGTTCATGGACGCACTCCGGGGAAGGGAAACGGATCACGCACTGCTTGCGGCGGAAGGCGCCCGGCGGATGCACCGGTCGAAGACGGAGGGCCGGGACAGGCGGCCCCGGAGCAGGCCAGGGCGTAGGCATCTGCTCCCGCGCCGGTCAGGGGGTGGGTGCCCGCTTCCGCGCACGGGCCGTCGCGTCCGCCACCGCGGCCCGTGCGATGTTGCGGGCCATGCCGCCGAACACGACGGCATGGAAGGGCGAGACGCTCCACCAGTACACGTGGCCGAGCAGTCCGCGCGGATGCAACAGGGCACGCTGGCGGAACAGGGTGCGCCCGTCGTCGTCCGTGTCCGCGCACAACCTCCAGCCACGCCAGGCCCGGCAGCCGCATCTCCGCCCGCAGGCGAAGCAGCCGCCCCGGCTCGATCTCCTCGACCCGTCAGAAGTCCAGCGGGTCGCCCACCCGTAGCCGCGCCGCGTCCCGGCGGCCCCGGCGCAGGCCCACCCCGCCCGCCAGCCGGTCGAGCCACCCCCGTACGGCCCAGGCCGGCGGAAAGGAGTACCAGCCGTTGTCCCCGCCGATGCCGTCCGGCAGACCCGCACAGCCGACGAGGGCCCAGCACGTCCCGGACGGCGACGGGCTGGATCCGGGTGCGCACCCATCTCGGGGTGACCATCACCGGCAGCCGCTCGGTGAGGTAGCGCGGCATCTCGAAGGAGGCCGACCCCGAGCCGGTGACGACCGCCGCCCGCAGCACGGCCGTGGGTACGCCCGAGTCCAGCAGGAAGCGGCCCACCTCGGGGCGCGAACGCAGATGCGGCGACAACTCCCGCGCCGGTACGCCGTACGGGGTGAGGCCGCCCGGGTAGACGAGCCGGCGCAGCCCGGCGGCCCGGGCCCGCTCCCCGAAGATCCGGGCGGCCCGCCGGTCCGTCTCCTCGAATTCCCTGCCCGTGCCCAGCGCGTGCACCAGGTAGAACCCGACGTCGGCGTCCCGCATCGCCCGTGCGACGGACTCCGCGTCGGTGACGTCCCCACGCACCACCTCGACCGCGCCGGCCCACGGATGGCCGCGCAGCCGGTCCGGTGAGCGGGCCAGGCAGCGCACCCGCAGGCCCGCCTCCAGCAGCTCCGGGACGAGCCGGCCGCCGATGTACCCCGTCGCACCGGTCACCAGGCAGAGCGGTTCGCTACCGCGTTCGAATCCCGTCATGGTTCCTCGGTTTCTCGGTTCCTCGGTCCTTCGCGTGGACGTCCCCCGGAATCACTTCCCCCGGAAGGGTTGTCACGGATACGCCGGAGGAGCGGCGCCGCGCGATCGGGTGAGTTCGGTCCACCTGTACGGGGCGGGTGACAGGAACGTGTGGTGATGTCCGTGCAGTTCAAGCGTTCCCGGCACGCCTTTGTGGAATTCGATGGTCCGCGATACGAGACCGGTCGGGTTCTCCTTGACCGCCGTCACCGGCAACTGCCACGATCGACGGCATGCAGATGCGACTGGACCTCACGCGGCGACGCCATGTCGACCTCGCACGCGTCTCCAGCGCCTCCTGTCGCGCCGCAGCCTGATCGCCCCTCTGCGATCCGCCGCACTTTTCTCCTTTCCCGCCTGAATTCACCGTGCTCGGGCACCCCTTGAAACACCTGCGCGCCTCTTGAAGCGCCCACGTACCCCCTGAATTCGGCGTGCCCGAAAACACTCCGCGATCCGCACACTTCACAATCCGCTCACTCCACAACCCGCGCACTCCACAATCCGCAGTTCCGCATGCCTGTGGCGCCCTCATTCCATGAATTCGACGCCATGGGCGCGACTCCCCGACGAGCTGTTGAGCCGCGGGCATTCCCGAACGGAGACCCCACGTGTCCCTCACCTTCCACTGGTTCCTGCCCACCAACGGCGACAGCCGGCATGTCGTCGGTGGCGGTCACGGCACCCCCGCCACGGCGTCCGGCCGGGACCGGCCGCCGACGGTCGCCTATCTGAGCCAGATCGCCCGTGCCGCCGAGGACCTCGGTTTCGTCGGCGCGCTCACCCCCACCGGTGCCTGGTGCGAGGACGCCTGGCTGACCACCGCGATGGTCAGCCAGAACACCGAGCGTCTGAAATTCCTGGTCGCCTTCCGACCCGGCTTCGTCTCACCCACCCTGGCCGCCCAGATGGCCTCCACCTTCCAGCGCCAGACCGGCGGCCGGCTCCTCCTCAACGTCGTCACCGGAGGCGAGAGCCAGGAACAACGCGCCTACGGCGACTTCCTCGACAAGGACGACCGGTACCGCCGAACCGGCGAATTCCTGGAGATCGTCAGGGAGTTGTGGGCGGGCAGGACCGTCGACCTGAAGGGCGAACACCTCCAGGTCGAGGACGCGAGGCTGGCCCGGCTGCCCGACCCGGTGCCCGAGCTGTACTTCGGCGGCTCCTCACCCATCGCCGGGGAGATCGCGGC
Organism: Streptomyces sp. NPDC002787; assembly: GCF_053592095.1. Classification (NCBI taxonomy): domain Bacteria; kingdom Bacillati; phylum Actinomycetota; class Actinomycetes; order Kitasatosporales; family Streptomycetaceae; genus Streptomyces; species Streptomyces sp. NPDC002787. The sequence continues at coordinate 45,307 of NZ_JBSFVC010000010.1, forward strand.
GCGGCACGTCGAGGTCTACCTCACCTGGGGCGAGCCGCCCGCCAAGGTCGCCGAGAAGATCGCCTGGATCAGGTCCCTCGCGGCGAAACAGGGCCGCACCCTCCGCTTCGGCATCCGGCTGCACGTCATCACCCGCGACACCGCCGAGCAGGCCTGGGCGGAGGCGAACCGGCTGTTCGACGGCTTCGACCCCGAGACCGTACGGTCCGTCCAGGCGGGGCTCGCCCGCAGCGAGTCCGAGGGCCAGCAGCGCATGCTCGCCCTGCACGGCGGCAACCGCGACAGCCTGGAGATCCACCCCAACCTCTGGGCCGGCATCGGCCTGGTGCGCGGTGGCGTGGGCACCGCCCTGGTCGGCAGCCACGACGAGGTCGCCGAGCGCGTCAAGGAGTACCACGCCCTCGGCATCGACGAGTTCGTCCTCTCCGGCTACCCACACCTGGAGGAGGCGTACTGGTTCGGCGAGAACGTCCTCCCACGCCTCGCCGCCCAGGGCCTGTGGCGGCACCCCTTCGCCGAGCCGGTCACCCCGGTCGCCCCGGCGGCACAGGTGCCGTTCGCGAGCTGACGCGAGGCGCGGAACCGCGAGGGGGCACGGGGTCAGTAAGCGGCCGACAGTGAGCCGAGGTGTGCCCGGCGCACCTCGGCGGTCTGCCCCTGCACCAGCAGGAACATCGCCTCACGGGCCAGCCGTTGGGCGCGGTTGTCCAGGGCGAGAGCCCGTCCGCCGACGACGACGACCGCGGCGGTCGTCGCCGTGCGCATCAGGTCGAACGCCTTGGTCTTGAGGGCCAGCCGCTCCTCCATGTGCTCGTGCGGCGCCGGATGGTCGGCGAGGGCGTACGCCTGCCGCCGTACCTTGTCCAGCCGCAGACGCAGCGCCTTGGTCGTGGGATCGTCCTGGTCCAGCAGACCGAGGGCGGACTCGGCGACCCCGAACACCGCCGGTGAGGCGTTCGTGGGCTTGGGGCGGTCGCTCGCGGCCCAGGACTCGTACGGCGCGTGCAGGGCCACGGCGTCGTCGGGGATCCAGAGCCCGTCGAGCTGGAGCGAGACCGTGCGGGCCGCCGTGAGCGCCGCGAGCCGCACGGGCGCGGAGGCCTTGAGCCCGGACTGCTGCCTGGCCTCGGTGAAGGCGAACACCACCTCGTCCGCGTCCGTCACCCCGGCCAGCAGCATCACGTCGTTGAGCCCCCACCCGGTGTACCAGGGGACCGTCCCGTGGAACCGCCAGCCGCCCCGCTTCGGCACGGCCCGTACCGGAACCCGGGGGTACCTCCGCAGGTGGGCGTATGCGACACCGGACAGCAGCTCGCCCGTGGCCAGCTTCCTCAACAGGCTTTCGCGGGCGGGGAGTTCGCTCTTCACGAGGGTCAGCACGGGTGTGTGGTGCTGGGTCTGCACGAACCATGTGGAGCAGCACGCCCCCGCCAGGATCTCCGCGGTCTCCCGCGCGACGGAGTTGGGGGCGCCGGACCCGCCGTACGCCACCGGCGCGCTCACTCCGAGCAGCCCCGACCGCTTGATCGCCTGAATACTGCTCGCGGGCACCCCCTCCTGATCGACGCGCTCCGCCTGAGGCGTGAGCACCTCGGCGGCGAGTGCCTGCGCCTGGACGACGAGGGGGTGCGGTGACGTGGTCATGGGACGATTCTCCCCGGCTCCGGCCCCGAAGATCACACCTTTGACGACCGGAAGATCACATCCTCTCCACCTTGCGTGGCGGCGAATCCGCACACCCAGGACGAACCGAGGTACGCGGCGCAGGCCCGAACGAGGCGGAATTGCTTGACTTAGGCAAACTTCTGCTACGGTAGCGGCATGTCCCCACCGCGCCCCACCGAAGCTGCTGAGCCATCTGCTGGCCAACGCGGAGCGGGTGCTCTCCAAGGAGCGGATCAGCCGTCACGTGTGGGGAGAGTTCCGCGCCCATGGCGTGATCGAGAAGCTCGTCGCCCGGCTTCGCCGCAAGGTCGACCGGGAGGAGTCCGCGCTGATCCACACCCGCCGGGGCTTCGGCTACTGGCTCGGCTGCCCCGGCGACTGACCTGACCTCGCGTCATGCGAGTTGACTGGTCTACACCCTTGACTGGTACAGACCAACGCGGTTGAGTGTGCCACCACACCCCCCACCACGGCCGCCCCCACGCCGTGGCCGGCTCCGCCGGCGCGTGCGCGCGAGGTCCTGTCCCCGTCATGCCCTTCGGGCCCCCGCCCGGGTGCGGCCGTGCTCCACGAAGGAGTTGGTCCCGTGTCGAGGCGCCGTATATCCGCCCTGCTGGCCGCGCTGGTCATCGGCGGTTCCGCACCCCTGCTGCTGCCCGCCCAGAGTGCGTCCGCCGCACCGTGTTCGAGCTACGCGAGCTGGGTGGCCGGCAAGTCCTACGTCACCGGCGACATCGTGCGCTACAGCGACGGCAAGGCGTACATCGCCGAGCACGACAACCCGGGGTACGACCCCACCATCAGCACCTGGTACTGGGAGCCGTACGCCTGTGAGAACGGCCCCACCAACCCCTCCGGTTTCGTGGTGAGCGAGGCGCAGTTCAACCAGATGTTCCCGAACCGGAACGCCTTCTACACGTACAGCGGGCTGCGGGCGGCCATGAGCGCCTACCCGGCCTTCGCCAACACCGGCAGCGACACCGTCAAGAAGCAGGAGGCGGCCGCCTTCCTCGCCAACGTCAACCACGAGACCGGCGGGCTCGTCCACATCGTCGAGCAGAACACCGCCAACTATCCGACCTACTGCGACTGGGGCAGGCCGTACGGCTGCCCGGCGGGACAGGCGGCTTACTACGGCCGAGGCCCCATCCAGCTCAGCTGGAACTTCAACTACAAGGCCGCCGGTGACGCGCTCGGTCTGAACCTCCTGGGCAACCCCTGGCTGGTGCAGAACGACGCGGCCGTCGCCTGGAAGACCGCCCTGTGGTACTGGAACACCCAGACCGGCCCCGGCACCATGACCGGCCACCACGCGATGGTCAGCGGCGCGGGCTTCGGGCACACGATCCGCAGCATCAACGGCTCCCTGGAGTGCGACGGCAAGAACCCCGCGCAGGTGCAGAGTCGAGTGAGCGCGTACCAGCGGTTCGTCCAGATCCTCGGCACCTCGGCGGGCGGCAATCTGTACTGCTGACCTCGACGCGACGGTCATGATGTCATGCACCTGACTTCTTGCGGGGGCTCGGTCCACGGCCGGCCCCCGTTTTCCCTTCGACGCGAGGCGTGCGGGTTGTGGGGCAGGGAGGGCCGCACCCAAGAGGCGCGCCTCGGAATCCGGCACCGCGAGCGTCACGATCTCGACGACGAGTCGGCCCCAGCCGGACGTTGAAGACCAGGCAAAGCCCGCCGGGCGCGGCGGTCGGCGCGTGCGAGACTGCGTCGATGACCTCGGAGACGATCAACGCGGCCGCCGCGGGCACCTGGACACTCGGTGACCTGCCCGTCCATCGCGTCGGCTTCGGCGCGATGCGGCTGACGGGCAGCGCCGCCTTCCATCTCGGGGCGCCGAGGGAGCGCGAGCGGTCGATCGCCGTGCTGCGGCGCGCGGTCGAACTGGGCGTCAACCACATCGACACGGCCGCTTTCTACTTCTCCTCGCTGCGCTCCGCCAACGAACTGATCAACAGTGCGCTGGGCGGGCCGTACCCGGACGACCTGGTCATCGTCACCAAGGTCGGACCGCATCGCGAGTACTCGGGGGAGTGGGGCACGGCCGCCCGGCCCGACCAACTGCGCGGACAGGTCGAGGAGAATCTGCGGCAGTTGGGCCGCGACCACCTGGACGTCGTCAATCTGCGCCGGATGCGGCAGGACTCCATCGCCGAACACTTCGGCGCGCTGGCCGAGTTGCGGGACGCCGGACTCATCCGCCACCTCGGCGTCTCGGACGTCGAACCCCGGCACCTCGCCGAGGCCCGGGCGATCGCGCCCGTGGTCTGCGTCCAGAACCAGTACGGCCTGCACAGCCCGGACCCCGACGCCGACGAAGTACTCAGGGCCTGCGGCGAAGCGGGCATCGCGTTCGTCCCGTTCTACGCGATCGCCGGCGACGCCGGCCCCCGGGGCGCGAGCACCGCGCACGACGACGAACTGCTCGCCGTCGCCCGCGCCCACGAGGTCACCCCCGCTCAGATCCGGCTCGCCTGGACCCTCCACCAGGGGCGGCACGTTCTCGCCATCCCCGGCACGGGAGACCCGGACCATCTCGCGGAGAACATCGCCGCGGGAGCCCTCCGGCTCACGGCGGAGGAGGTGGCCCGGCTGGACGCGGTGCACCGAGGCGAGGCATCAGCGCAAAGCGGCACCAACAGGTTCATATAGGCTGCCTGTTCTGCCCCTGTCGTTCGTCACCCCCCGGGAGAGTCACCCGTGAGCGTAGCCACCGCCCACTCCGCATCGGCCGTACCGCCCGCCGACGGGACGCCCGCCACGCCGGAGGCCACCGGGGGAATCCCGACGCGGGACGACGGCTTCTGGGTCGAGCCCGGCGCGGCCGAGGAGCAGACCCCCGAGGGTGCTTCCGGCGCCGAGGTGCCGGCCCAGTCGTCCGGCGAGGAGGCTCCCGCACAGGCGCCCGGCGATGACGCCCCGGCCGATGTCGTGGACGAGCAAGTCGCCCGCGACGCACGTGAGTTCGGGGTGTACGCCCGCACCGGCGGCTGGGCGTTCGCGCTGAAGGTGGCGCGGAGCGTGCGGCCCGGCGGGGAGGCGGCGGGCGAGACGCCGAAGGTGTCGGCGAAGCGGTTCGCCGAGCTGGCCGGGTGCTCGCCGGAGCGGGTCATGCGCTACTACAAGGCGTGGGACAAGGCGGCCGACGACGGCATGGTCCCGCACTTCGAGGCGCTGACCCCCGGCGAGGAGATCGACCTGCCGGACTCGGACGTGTGGCTGACGTACTACAGCTCCCGCTCCAGCGCGACCTCCGACCGCGGCACCGCGATCACGGCCGCGGCCGAGGCCGAGGGCATCCGCCCGACCAAGGCCCTGGAGGTCGCCGAGAACCCCACCGCGCTGCGCGCGGCGATCCTCGCAGACCCGTCCACCGCACAGGCGGCCCGCACCGCCCTCCTCGACCGCCTCAAGGAGGACCCCTCCCTCCAGACGGAACTGGCCCGCGACATCGCCCGCACCGACGAGCTCAAGAAGGCTGTGGCGAGCGAGACCCAGGCGGCCAGCCGTATCGGCTACGTCCGCCAGATCGTCGAGAACGGTCAGGTCAAGACCCCGGCAGGGCAGGTGATCGACGCCACCGCCGAACTGCGTGCCGAGGCCGAGCGGCACCTGTCCCTGATCGACGAGCTGGACGACGACGAGGACACCGGTGAGTGGGCGACGGAGGCGTACGACTCCGTCAAGGAACTCGTCGTCCAGGCCGTGGAGGCCGACCCCGAGCTGCGGGTCCAGGAGCGCCGGACGAAGTTCTACAGCAGCCTGCAGAAGGCGACGAAGGTCTTCGAGGAGCTGACCCTCGACGACGCCGTCGACCTCGACGCCATCTACGAGGACGACATGCTCCAGCGTCTGGAGGAACTGCAGCAGGCCCTCACCACCTGCATCGCCGCCCTCCGCAAGGCCTCGCCGGGCGAGTGATCCCGGGCTGCGGCCCTCCCCTGACCTGAGGCCCCCTGAGCGGCAGGGGGCCTCAGTCGTGCCGTGCGGGACGCTCTCGCGCCGTGTGGGAAAGTGCCATTTGCCTCCGGAGCGTGTTACGTATAACCTCCCGGGAACCCCGAGCGACCCCCGAGCGATCTTCGGACGATCACCGCACCGTTTCCGCGAGATCCGCGCCCCACCCGAGAGGCCCCGATGAGACGCATAGCCCTGGTCACCCTCGTGGTCGACGACTACGACGAGGCGATCCGCTTCTACACCGAGGCGCTCGGCTTCCTGCTCGTCGAGGACGAACCGAGGCCCGACGGCAGCCGGTGGGTGGTCGTCGAACCGGGCGGCGAAGGACCGGGAAGCGAACAACCGGGCGGCGATGGACGGCGCGGCGAAGGACCGGGCGGCGGACTGCTGCTCGCGAGGGCCAAGGACGAGGCGCAGCGCGGCCGCATCGGCGACCAGACAGGCGGACGCGTGGGTTTCTTCCTGCACACCGACGACTTCGCCCGCGACCACGCCCGGATGCTGGCCGCCGGCGTCCGGTTCCTGGAGGAGCCGCGCCACGAGCCGTACGGGTCGGTCGCCGTCTTCGAGGACCTGTACGGAAACCGCTGGGACCTCCTCCAGCCCGCCACCGGCTGAACCGGGCCGACATCGCGGCCCGACCGGCCTGACGGCCGCCCCGGCGCAAACCCAGCCGCGCTGCCGCCGACCGAGTACTTCGTCACCCCGCTCCACCCACACCACCGCACCACCTGCCGAGGAACGAACGCCATGACCGAGCCCCGCATCGACGCCGACACCATCCGCCGCCTCCCCAAGGCCGTCCTGCACGACCACCTCGACGGCGGTCTGCGCCCCGCCACGCTGGTGGAACTCGCGGCGGAGGTCGGCCACACCCTCCCGGAGACCGACCCCGAGGCCCTCGCCGCCTGGTTCTACGAGGCCGCCAACTCCGGTGACCTGGTGCGCTACATAGCCACCTTCGAGCACACCCTCGCCGTGATGCAGACCCGGGAGGGCCTGCTGCGCACCGCCGAGGAGTACGTGCTCGACCTGGCCGCCGACGGCGTCGTCTACGGCGAGGTGCGCTACGCCCCCGAGTTGAACACGCGGGGCGGGCTCACGATGAGCGAAGTCGTCCAGACCGTGCAGGAGGGCCTGGCCGTCGGTATGGCCAAGGCGGCCGCGCAGGGCACCCCGGTCCGTGTCGGCACGCTGCTGTGCGGGATGCGCATGTTCGACCGTGTCCGCGAGGCCGCCGACCTGGCGGTGGCCTTCCGGGACGCCGGCGTCGTCGGCTTCGACATCGCGGGCGCCGAGGACGGCTTCCCGCCCGCCGACCACCTGGCCGCCTTCGAGCACCTGCGCCGCGAGAGCGTCCCCTTCACCATCCACGCCGGCGAGGCCCACGGCCTGCCCAGCATCCACCAGGCCCTCCAGGTCTGCGGCGCCCAGCGCATCGGCCACGGCGTCCGCATCACCGAGGACATCGTCGACGGCAAGCTCGGCCGCCTCGCCTCCTGGGTCCGCGACCGCCGTGTCGCCCTGGAGATGTGCCCCACCTCCAACCTCCAGACCGGCGCGGCCACCTCCATCGCCGAGCACCCCGTCACGGCTCTGAAGGACCTCGGCTTCCGCGTCACCCTCAACACCGACAACCGTCTGGTGTCGGGCACCACGATGACCCGCGAGATGACCCTGCTCGTCGAGGAGGCCCACTGGACCCTCGACGACCTGCGCACGGTCACCGTCAACGCCCTCAAGAGCGCCTTCATCCCGTTCGACGAGCGGGGCGCCCTCATCGAGGACGTCGTCCTGCCGGGCTACGCTGCCGCGTCCTGACTCCGCAGCAAACCCCGCACGTAAGCCGCCTGGCCGACGTGCTGAAGATCGTCGGCCAGGACACTGACCAGGCGTACGCCGAGGGTGACGGCCGGCGTCCACCGCTCGTCCACGATCCGGTCCAGGTCGTCGGGGCCGAGGCCGTGCACGAACTCCAGCGTCTGTTCGTGCACGGCGTCGAAGTACCCGGTGAGCAGGTCACCGGAGTCGACCCGCACCTCCGCGACCTGCGCCGGGTCGTGTCCGTAGCCCGTGTCACGCGCCGGCAGAGCGAGCCCGAAGCGCTTCTCCCAGCCCTGTGACAGCCAGACCTGGTCCAGCCCGGAGGCGTCGGCCACGTGGTCGTCCTGGATCCGGGTGAGGTGCCAGACCAGCCAGGCGACGGAGTTGGCGTCGGGGGCGGGACGGGCGTGGAGGTCCGCCGGGGACAGCCCGTCCACGGCGCCGTGGACCTCTTCCTTGATCCGGCCGTAAGCGTCGATGAGAACGTCCTTCACATCCATACGTCCACCATCGGGCATCGGGCCCGCGCCCGCACCGCCCACGCACCGCAGCGCCGGTCCCCCGATCCGGCGCTGCGAGGACCCTGTCAGCTTCCGGCGGCGCCCTTCGTGCCGATGTGGAAGATCTTCAGGTCGCGGGTCATGTCGACGACCAGCTTGGTGGTCCTGCCGTCGCCCCAGGTGAAGGTGATGCCGGCCTCGGTGTGGTTCGCGGTGCCGTTGTCGGTGACCTTCCACCGGGCCGGGGTGTTCTGGGCGCGCAGGACGCCGTCCGCGTTGTTCTTCTTCTCCCAGGCCTTGAGTTCCTTCTGCAGGGCGGGTGTCAGGTAGTACTTCCGCAGCTCCTCGGCGAGCTTCCCGCCGCCCTCCGGGTCGCTCCGGGCGTCGATGTAGGAGCCGTAGAAGTCGGCGATGCGGGTGATCGGGTCGGTCGGCTCGCCGGTGACGGTGCGCGGGCCGCCGGCCGACGCGGTGGCCGTCACGCCGAGGCCGAGGGCCAGGGCGAGGCCCGCCGCCAGAGCCGTACGGCGGGTGGTGCGCGTGCTGGTCATGTGTGTGTGGTCCCCGTTTTCCGGTGCTGAGTTCCTCGGTTGCTCAGTGGAGCTTGTTGACGGCGGTGGTCGTCGTCTTCTTGAAGGCCTTGACCGGCGCGTCCTTGAATCCGCCCATCTGCCCCCAGTCCACGACGGTGACGGTCCGGCCGTCCCGGCCCACGGACAGGAGCCGGATGTCCATGGCCCCCCACGACGTCACCGTGGCCACCCCGTGGACGCGGGCGCCCTCCTCGACGGGCAGCGTCCCGAGGTCCCGGTACTCGGCCTCGACGTCCGGGTCGGAGGAGTCGCTCACGCAGTTCCGGAAGTCCTTGTTCAGCCGCGTGGCGAGCGCCTTGGCCTTGCTGTCGCTGCCGGTGACGACGATCAGCTGCCTGGCACTGGTCTCCAGGTCCGTACGGAAGGAACGGTGGTTGATGTCGTACGCCAGGAGCGCGTCGCCCAGGCAGTACTGGAGCTCCTCGGGGACGCCGTCCTCGATCTCGCCGGCCGTCCAGGAGGACGAGGGGTGCGGCGGGAGCTCGGACGCCGAGAGGTACTTCGGTGCGCTGCTCGCCTTCGCGGCGGCGGCCGGTACGGCGCTGGCGGCGAGTGCGGAGCCCGCGGTGAGGCCCGCCACGACGAGTGCGGTGAGCGTGCGGGCTCGGGTGTGCTTGGGCATGGGTGTCCCCCGTGAACGAGTACCTGCATGGGTACGTGGATGAGTGGTGCTGCCGCGTCGCCGCCGACGCCGGATGGTCCGTCCGGCCCTGGTCGGTGCGACACCAAGAGCATCGGCCGTCACGGGGCGTGAGCGCAACGGCCGACGTCCGATCCGCGGCCATGGAACCATCCCAGCCCTTCTGACGTGCATGTATGGGGAGTGCCTGGGATGCCGTCCCGGGACGGGGAGGACGTGGAGAACAGTGTCGGCAGCACCGGACGACGTGCGGGAGTTAGCGGCGGCGCTCACGCGCATCAAGGAACGCACGGACCGCAGTTACGGGCAGCTGGCCCGCCGCCTCAACATGAACACCTCGACGCTGCACCGCTACTGCGCGGGCGACACCGTCCCGCTCGACTTCGCGCCCGTCGAACGCTTCGCCGCGCTCTGCGGAGCGACCGGGGCGGAGCGGCTCGAACTGCACCGGCTGTGGCTGCTCGCAGTGGCGGCACGGCAGCGGGCGCGTACGGGTGGGGGAGGGGCCTTTGCCGCGACGGCACCGGAACCGGCCGATCCGGTCCAGCCCGTCGACGCCGCCGATCCCGCCGAACCTGTTGCGTCCACCGAATCCGCCGAGCCGCCCGCGGAGTCCACTGAGCCCGCCGGGTCGGTCGAGCCCACGGAGCCGGTCGAGCCGGTCGCCGCGCTCATGTCGGTGCCCCCGCCCCGCCGCCCCTGGCACCGTCGCCGACGCACCCTCGTCGGCGCGGCCGTCCTGGCGGTGCTCGTCGCGACCCTGGGCAGCCTGGCGGCGCTGCCGTCCGGCAGTCCCCCGGCGGGCCGCAGCGCCCAGGGTGGCGAGCCGACACCGTCCCGTACGACCACGGGAGCCCAGCGTCCGTCGACCGCGCCCACGAGCGTGTCCCCCTCACCGGACAGCGGCGGCACGAAGAGCCCTTCGGGCACACCCTCGCCCTTGCCCACCGAGCCCGAAAGCAGTCCCCCGAAGAACGGGGACACCCAGGAGCGGCGGCCCCCGGCCACCGGGGTGCCACTGACCTGGACGGCGAACTCCCAGCTCTGGTCGCTCGGCTGCGGTCACGACTACGTCGTCGCCAAGCCGCCGAAGGAAGTGCCCCCGCCGCCGACGCCGCAGGACGCGGGCGTCTGGGCCGCGACGCAGCGGGGGGTGCACGGCCGGAACACGATCGTGGAGATCACGGTGCAGGGGCGGAAGTCCACGGCCGTCGTCCTGACGGCGCTGCGGGTCCGCGTCGTGGGACGCGCGGCTCCCGCCGAGGGCAACGCCTACGCGATGGACCAGGGATGCGGAGGACGGGTCAGCCCCCGGTACTTCGACGTGGATCTGGACAAGGACCGGCCGATCGCCCGCCCGGTCGACGGTGCCGACCTGGACGTGCGGATCCCGGCGGTGCGTCTTCCGTACCGTGTGTCGGCCGAGGACCCGGAGGTGCTGAGGGTCTCCGCCGAGACGGAGACCTGTGACTGCAGCTGGTACCTGGAACTGGAGTGGTCCTCCGAGGGCCGTACCGGCACGGTCCGGATCGACGACGACGGCCGCCCGTTCCGCACGACCGCGATCAAGGGACTGCCGCGCTACGAGTACGACACCTCGAACCGCCGGTGGTCGCCCGTCACCGGCTGACCTCGGGACAACCGGCCGGCGGGTCGAGCAGCCCCAACAGGGCACGCGCCGCCGGGCTCGTGGCCTGCGGGGGCGGCAGCAGGGCGACCGTCTCGTACACGGACTCGTCGGTGCCCTTGACGGTGAGGGCGACGAGGGAGTCGCGCTTGTGGGCGAAGTGGCGCGGGACCACGGCGATGCCGAGGTCCTCGGCCACGAGATCGAGGAGGCTGTGCACGTCGTTGACCTCCAGGGCGACGGCCCGGCGGACGCCCGCGGCGGCGAAGACCGCGTCGGTGGTGCGGCGCGGGCCCCAGTCCGGGTGGAAGTCGACGAAGACCTCGCCGCCCAGCTCCTCCGGCGTCACGGCGGCGCCGGCGACCGCGAGGCGGTGGCCGGCATGGCACAGGACGGTCATCGGCTCGCTGGACAGGGGCACGACCCGCAGTCGGTCGGTGTCCTCCTGCGCCGCCCGCACCGCGAAGGCCAGGTCGAGGCGGCCGCTCGCCACCTCCTCCGCGAGGGCGCCCGAGCCCGCCTGCCGCAGACAGATCTCCACATCGGGGTGGCGGCGCCGGAACGTGGCCAGCAGCCCGGCCACATGCACCCCGGCGACACACTGCTCCGACCCGAGCGCGAGCATTCCGCGCAGTACGCCCTGCACGGCGGCCACCGCCTCACGGGCCGACCGCACCTGCGCCAGGATCCGCTCCGCCTCGGTCAGCAGCGCCCGCCCGGCCGGTGTGAGCATCACCCGACGGGTCGTCCGCACGAACAGCGGGGTCTGCAACTCGCGCTCCAGGGCCCGTACGGAGGCGGACAGACCCGACTGGGACACCAGCAGACGTTCGGCGGCCCGGGTGAAGTGCTCCTCCTCGGCGACCGCGACGAAATGCTGGAGATGACGGAGTTCCATGACTCAGAAGCGTATGCGCTGAATCCCATCGGATTCTTCTGTTGGACCAATGCACCCAGGTCGCGAAAGAGTGGACACCGGTTCTCAGGGACTCCGGTCCCCCCGCGCCAACCTCTCTGGAGTCGCGTTGTACACCGCACACCCCGACCGCTACGCGGACATGCCCTACCGGCGCGCCGGACGCAGCGGTCTGAAACTGCCCGCGCTGTCGCTCGGTCTGTGGCACAACTTCGGCCCCGACCGGTCCGTCGAGACGCAGCGCGCGATCCTGCGCCGCGCCTTCGACCTGGGCGTCACCCACTTCGACCTGGCCAACAACTACGGCCCGCCGCCCGGCTCCGCCGAGTCCGCCTTCGGTGACGCCCTCAAGGCCGACTTCGCCGCGTACCGCGACGAGCTGATCATCTCCACCAAGGCGGGCTATCTGATGTGGCCCGGCCCGTACGGCGAGTGGGGCTCCCGCAAGTACGTGCTCTCCTCGCTCGACCAGAGCCTGAAGCGCATGGGCCTCGACTACGTCGACATCTTCTACTCGCACCGCCCCGACCCGGAGACTCCGCTGGAGGAGACGATGGGCGCGCTGCACTCGGCGGTCCAGCAGGGCAAGGCGCTGTACGTCGGTGTCTCCAATTACTCCGCCGAGCAGACCCGCGAGGCCGCCCGCATCCTGAAGGAGCTGGGCACCCCCCTCCTGATCCACCAGCCGCGCTACTCGATGCTCGACCGGCGCCCCGAGAGCGAGGGCCTGCTCGACGCCCTCGACGAGCTCCAGGTCGGCTCCATCGTCTTCTCCCCGCTGGAGCAGGGGCTGCTGACCGGCCGCTACCTCGACGGCATCCCGGAGGACTCGCGGGCCGCGAGCGACAGCCCCTTCCTGAACTCCGACGCCCTCACCGAGGACCTGGTGGGCAGGCTGCGCGCGCTGGACGAGGTCGCCAAGTCCCGGGGCCAGACCCTGGCCCAGCTCGCCCTGGCCTGGACGTTGCGCGGCGGTCGCGTCACCTCCGCCCTCGTCGGCGCCAGCAGCGCCCGGCAGATCGAGGACAGCGTCGGCGCCATCGCCAACCTCGACTTCGAGGCGGACGAACTGGCCCGCATCGACGCGATCATCGAGGGCAAGGGCTGAGGTCCCAGCCCTCGTGTCGTCCTTCGCTCCCGGTGGTCCTCTGCTGACCGGAGACCGCCGGGAGCGGAAACACTCATCGCGGGTCAGGGGACGGCGGGGCGGCCAGGTCAGGCCTCCGTCGCCGGGACCCGGTCCAGAAAGCCGTACACGCTGCGGATACGTCCCTCTGCGTCGAGCGTGATCACGTCGAACCCGGCGACCGGAGCGGTACCGCCCGCCTCGTCCACCAGCTCCCAGCCGAAGCGGGCGGTGTCATGGTGTCCGTCGACGGCCGTGACCAGATGGAAGGCGAGGCCGGGGAACTGTTTCCGGGCCGCCGTGATCAGCGCGGCGATCTCCTCGTGCCCCCGCACGTCGGCCAGCGGATCGGTGTAGCCGCCGTCGGCGGTCCACGCGGCGGCCACCGCTTCGGCCAGTGCCTCCTCGCCGCCCGCGTTCCAGGCCTCGAAGTAGCGGGCGACGGCGGTCTCGTAGCGGTCGCGGGCGACGGCGGTCTCGTAGCGGTCGTGAGTCGCGGGCATGATCGTTGAACCCTCCATCGAGGACGTACGTATGGGGCGGATACCGGGTCCGGGGCCGGCCGCGGCCTCCTCGTGATCCGGCACCGCACACGATGCCCGGCCGTGCCGAACGGCGTCGATTACCTCGGGGGTCATCCCGAGGGAGCCCCGGTCGGAGGGCCCGTCGAATCGTTTCAGCCATTCACACCTCCGCATATGCCAAGAGACTGGCCGAATTGGCATGGTGACAGAGGGTCAGGAGTGGCGATACTCGAGTGACAGGGCGATTGAGGCATGAACGAACGCGCCGCAGTGCGCGGTCATGACGTCACTGTGCGTGACTTCTCGTCGCCGGATGCGCACGACCAGCAAGTCTGCGAGGCGAGAGCAAGTCCGCGCGGCGAGTCGGGCCGGGCGGGGTCGGCGGTGCGATCGGGGGAGTGAAGCGTGCACGACGAATTCCTGTGCCATGTCACCGCGTACGGCATGTGCGGCGGCCAGCGCGTCGGCGTGCCCCTCGGTACCTATCGCGCCCCCACGTTGGCGTTGGCCCTGTGGTGGATGCGCGACCGCGCGTTATGGATCGCCGAACGCCTCGACCCGCGGCCCGAGAACCCCAACTTCCCCCCGAACGCGGTCGTTCCGGTCGCGGACACCGTCCCGGACGTGCCGAGCCTGCTGCGCGCCTGGTCCGCCGACGGCCGGCAACAGGAGCTGGTGGCCGAGGAGTTGGCCGCCGGGAACCTGGTCAGGATCGCCACCAACGACGACACCACCGAGTACGAGCTGCTCGCGGAGTCCGTCGACGCCGTGCGCATGCAGCGCATCGCCCAGAGAATCGCCGCTCCCGCCGCCTGACCCCGGTGCCGGCGGTACGGTCAGGCACATAACCGGGCGCATCGGTAGAATTTTCTCCATGGCAGAGCGGTCGATCGCACCGACTGCGCCCGAGCTCGTGCTGGAAACCGAGGCGGGCTCCGTGGTGATGACCCCCAGCCGCGAGTACCACGTGGGACGCGACCCGCTCAGCGACGTCGTCCTCGACGACGACCGGGTCTCATGGCACCACGCGGTGCTCCGGGCGGAGGTCGACCACTGGACGATCGAGGACGAGAACAGCACCAACGGCACGTACGCCGACGGTCACCGCGTCCACGAGTGGGACGTGGGCCCCGGCAGCGTCATCCACTTCGGGAGCCTGCCCGACGGCCCCCGGGCCGTGCTCACCGGCCTCGCCCCCGAGCGTCCCTCCGGTATCTCCCACCCCGCCTCCACCGGCACCTTCCGGCAGCCCACCAGCGTCCGCCCGCTGCCCGAGCGGACCGTCCGCATCGGCCGCGCCGCCGACAACGACCTCGTCATCGACGACCTCGTCGTATCCCGCCGCCACGCCGAGCTGCGGGCACTCCCGGACGGCACGTACGAGATCGTCGACGTCGGCAGCCACAACGGCACCTTCCTCAACGGCGCGCCCGTCGACCGGGCCCCGGTCACTCCCGGTGACATCGTCGGCATCGGCCACTCCGCGTTCTGCCTGGTCGGCGACGAACTCCAGGAGTACGTCGACACCGGTGAGATCTCCCTCGACGTCCAGGAACTGACCGTAGCCGTCGACCGAGGCCGAAAGACGCTCCTGGACGAGGTGACGTTTCCGGTCGGCGAGAAATGTCTCCTCGCCGTCGTCGGCCCGAGCGGCGCCGGCAAGTCCACCCTCCTGAACGCCCTGACCGGCCAGCGCCCCGCCGACAGCGGCACGGTCCTCTACGACGGCCGCGACCTGTACCGCGACTACGCCGAACTGCGCCAGCGCATCGGACTCGTCCCGCAGGACGACATCCTGCACGCCCAGCTGACCGTCCGCAGAGCCCTCGCCTACGCCGCCGAACTGCGCTTCCCCCAGGACACCGCGAAGGCCGAGCGGCAGGCACGCGTCGACGAGGTCATCCGCGAACTGGGCCTTCAGCAGCGTGCCCGCCAGCCCATCCACAGCCTCTCCGGCGGCCAGCGCAAACGGGTCAGTGTCGCCCTGGAACTGCTGACGAAACCGTCCCTGCTGTTCCTGGACGAGCCGACCTCCGGCCTCGACCCCGGCATGGACCGCTCCGTGATGCACATGCTGCGCGGCCTCGCCGACGACGGGCGTACGGTCATCGTCGTCACCCACAGCGTCCTCAGCCTCGACGTCTGCGACCGGCTCCTCGTCCTCGCGCCCGGCGGCAAGGTCGCCTACTACGGACCGCCGGACGACACCCTCGCCTTCTTCGGCTTCGAGCAGTGGCCGGAGGCGTTCGAGGCCTTCGAGCGGGACCAGGAGCGGGACTGGGCCGGGGAGTACCGCGACTCGCCCTTCCACCGCCATTACGTCACCGCGTCCATGAGCCGGCCCTATCTCCCCGAGGACGCGCCGGCCGAGGTGGCGCCGCCGCCCACACCGCAGAGCTGGGGCGCCCAGCTGGGCACCCTCGTCCGCCGGTACGCGGCGGCCCTCGGCGCCGACCGGACCTTCCTCGCCATCATGATCGCGCTGCCGTTCGTGATGGGCGCGATGGCCAGGGCGCTGGCCGGCAGCACGCTGGACCGGGAGACCGCCATGAACGCCCTGCTCATCCTCTGCGTGGGCGGTGTGCTGACCGGCGCGGCGAACGCCGTGCGCGAACTGGTCAAGGAACGGGTCATCTACCGGCGCGAACGAGCCGTCGGCCTGTCCAGATCCGCGTACCTCATGTCCAAGGTCGTCGTCCTCGGCACGATCACCGTCCTCCAGGCCGTCGTCCTCACCCTGGTCGCCCTGCTCGGTGTCGACCTCGGCGCCCCCGGCGGCGAAGGCGTGCTGCTGGCGCCGCTCGTGGAGATCACGGTGGCCGTGGCGCTGCTCGCGTTCACCGCGATGATGCTCGGCCTCGTCGTCTCCGCGCTGGTCCGCAAGGAGGAGGTCACCATGCCGCTGCTGGTGCTCCTCGCGATCGTCCAGGTCGTGTTCTGCGGCGCGCTGCTGGACGTGAAGGGCACGATCGTCCTCGAACAGCTGGCGTGGCTGGTGCCCTCGCGGTGGGCGTTCGCCGCGATGGCCGGCACGATCGACCTGGAACGGACCGTCCCCGACAAGTCGGACCCGCTGTTCGAGCACTCGGCGGGCGTGTGGCTGCTCGACCTGGGGATGCTCGTCGTCCTCTCGCTGCTCTGCGGTCTGCTCGTCGCCCGTCTGCTGCGCCGCGGCGAACCGGCCGTGATGCGGAAGTAGCCGTGATGACGACCCCCGGGTTCCTCCCCACGCATGTCGTCCCGCCGGGCGGCCTGCCCGCCTGGGAGACGCCCGACCCGTCCCGGCCCACCGTGTCCCTCGACGCGCTGCTGCCGGTCCAGCTCCTCGACCGACGCGGCGACTGGGGCCGCGTCCTGTGCGCCAACGGCTGGTCCGCCTGGGTGGACGGCCGCCTCCTCGTCGCCGTGCCGCAGGACCCGCCCGCCGCCGGCGCCGCCCTCGCCCGCACGGCCGACCCACGCCCCCTGCTGGCCCGCGCGGAGGAGGCTCTGACGCGCTACCGCACCGAGGCGGAGGCGCTGGCCGCCGGACATCGCGACGGGGAGACCTTCCGCGACCGTACGAAGGGTCTGCGGATCGGCGTCGTCGTCGACGGCGAGTCGCTGTGGCTCTTCGACGCCGCGCACGAACGGTGGGTGTACTGCGACGGGTCGCGGCTGAGCACGTTCGCGGTGGGGGACGAGCCGCACGAGACCCCGGCAGCCCCGCAGGTCCCGCCGGTCGCCGCCCCGGCACCGGAGCCGACCCGCGTCGTAGGGGAACCCGAACGCGGACCGGAGGACCCCCGGTCACCCGACCGGCGGCCGGGGGAGCACGGGTCGGCCGACCGGCGGCCGGGGGAGCACGGGTCGGCCGATGACGAACCCACCCGCCTGGTGCCACCGGTGACACCCGATGGGTGAGACGCGGCCGTACGCGGGGCGCCCGTCGGAGCTCGTCGGACGGCAGATCGCGGGCTATCGCATCGAACGCGAGATCGGCCGCGGCGGAATGGCCGTCGTCTACCAGGCCCTGGACCTGCGGCTGGAGCGGACGGTCGCGCTGAAGCTGCTCGCCCCGGAACTGGCGCGCAACGACACCTTCCGCCGCCGCTTCACCCACGAGTCACGGGTGGCCGCCGCGATCGACCACCCGCACATCGTGCCCGTCTTCGAGGCGGGGGAGACGGACGGCGTCCTCTACATCGCCATGCGGTACGTCGCCGGCAGCGACCTGCGCCATCTCCTGGACCGGGAGGGCCCGTTGCCGGTCACGACCGCCACCCGGATCGCCGCCCAGGTCGCCTCCGCGCTCGACGCGGCGCACGACCACGGTCTGGTGCACCGGGACGTGAAACCGGGCAACATCCTGGTCGCGCAGGGCACCGACAGCGACCACCCCGAGCACGTCTATCTCACCGACTTCGGCCTGACGAAGAAGTCGCTGTCCCTGACGGGCTTCACCAGCGTCGGCCAGTTCGTGGGGACGCTCGACTACGTGGCGCCGGAGCAGATCTCGGGCAAGCCCGTCGACGGCCGCTGCGACGTCTACAGCCTCGCCTGTGTCGTCCACGAGACACTCGCCGGCCGGCCGCCCTTCCAACGGGACGACGACATGGCCCTGTTGTGGGCCCACCAGTACGACGAGCCGCCCCCGCTCACCGGCGGGCGCCCCGACCTGCCGCCGGCCATGAATCAGGTCATGGCGACGGCGCTGGCCAAGTCCCCGGACGACCGGTACGACTCCTGCCTGTCCTTCGTGGCCGCGCTCAGGGCAGCGGGCACGACGCGCGGCTTCCCGCCCGGGCACGCCCCGACCCGGGCGGTCTCGCCGAAGACACCCGGACCGCCCGAGGCCCCACCGGAGCCGCCCCCCTGGGCCGGGCCCGTCTTCATCAGGTCCGGCCGGCACCCCGGCTGACGTCGAGCCGCTCGACGCGGGCCACGTTCTCCCGGTCGTCCGCGTCCTGGCTGGCCTCGGCGGCGAACCAGGCGTCCAGGATCTCCTTGAGCAACGGCTCGGAGGTCAGCCGCAGACCGATGGCCAGCACATTGGCGTCGTTCCAGCGGCGGGCGCCGTCGGCCGTGTACGCGTCCGTGCACAGGGCGGCCCGCACCCCGGGCACCTTGTTCGCCGCGATCGACGCGCCCGTACCCGTCCAGCAGCACACGACTGCCTGGTCCGACACACCGGAGGCGACCTCGCGCGCCGCCGCCTCCGAGCAGGCCGCCCACCGGGGGTCGTCCCCGGCACGCAGCGCGCCGTGGGTCACTACTTCGTGGCCCCGGCCGCGTAGCTCCGCGAGGAGGAGGCGGGCGACGGGCTCGTCCATGTCCGAGGAGACGGAGATCCGCATGCTCCCGAGGCTACCCCGCCCTCGCGCTCCGGCTACGGGCGCGGCCACGGCTTGCCGGCCAGCCGCTCGATGCTCGTGTTGAAGCGTTCGAGGTAGTCGGCGAACCCGGCGATGTCCTCGTCGGACCAGCCGGCCAACACCATGGCGAGCGTACGGACGTTGCCCTCCCGCTCCTCGTCGAGGCGACGCTCGCCCTCCTCGGTGATACGGAACTTGCGGGCCACGCCACCCTCAGGGTCGAGGATGTGCTCGACCAGCCCGGCCCGCAGGGCGGCGGCGGTCTGCCGGCGCAGGGTGGAGGCGTCGAGGCCGAAGGCGTCGCTCAGTTCGCTGATCGACATCGGTCCTTCGACACGGATGCGGCTGAGCAGGATGTACGCACTGCGCTCCAGCGTGGAGTCCTTGCGGCGCCCCTTGCTCTTGCTCAGATGCTGGTAACGCCCGAGCAGCATGTTCTCGTACTCGACCCGGCGCGTCGGCTCTTCCACGGTCGCCTACCTCCTCGTTGCGGTTACCGCCAGGGCGATCTTTCCATCCCGCCGGGCCGGGCCCGCCGAACCAGGCATCGTACCCAGAGTGTGCAAGATGCACGGGAGATGTGTCATGCACTAGGCAGGTAGGCTGCACGCCAGGTGCATGACGTATGCCCAGTCGCCGGTTCACCGCACGGAGGATCCCTTGACGGCCAACCCACCGCCCGCCACCCGCCCGGGCGGCGTCATCGCGACGCTCGCGCTCGCCGGCATCACCGCCTCGATCATGCAGACACTGGTGACACCGCTGCTCACCGAACTGCCCACGATCCTCGGCACCAGCGCCGCGAACGCCTCCTGGGTGATCACCGCGACGCTGCTCACCGCGACGGTCTGCGGTCCGATCGGCGGACGCCTCGGCGACCTCTACGGCAAGCGGCGCATGCTCCTGCTCTGCTGCACCCCGCTGGTGATCGGCTCGGTGGTGTGCGCGCTCTCCTCGACCGTCGTGCCGATGATCGTGGGCCGGGGTTTGCAGGGCATCGGCATGGGCGTGGTGCCGCTCGGCATCAGTCTGCTGCGGGACGTCATGGCGCCGGAGAAGCTCAGCGGCTCCATCGCCCTGGTCAGCGCCTCCCTGGGCATCGGCGCCGGCCTGGGCCTGCCGATCGCGGCCGCGGTCGCGCAGTACGCGAGCTGGCGGGTGCTGTTCTGGGGAGCCACCGGTCTCGCTCTCGCGGTCACCGCCATGATCTGGTTCCTCGTCCCCGAGACGCCGGCCGGCGCCAAGGGCCAGCGCTTCGACTTCGTGGGCGCCTTCGGCCTCGGCGGCGGCGTCGTGTGCCTGCTGCTCGCGGTCTCCAAGGGCGCGGACTGGGGCTGGGGTTCGGCGACCACGCTCGGCCTGTTCGCCGGAGCCGTCGTGCTGCTGCTGGGCTGGGGCCTGTGGGAACTGCGCACCCGTGAGCCGCTGGTCGACCTGCGCACCACCGCCCATCCGCGCGTGCTCCTCACCAATGTGGCCTCGATCCTCGTCGGCTTCGGCATGTACGCGCAGGCGCTGATCACTCCGCAGCTGCTCAGGTTGCCTGAGGCCACCGGCTATGGTCTCGGCCAGTCGATGCTGGCCATGGCCCTGTGGATGGCCCCGGCCGGGCTGATGATGATGGCGCTCTCTCCGCTCGGCGGAAAGCTCACCACCGCCCGCGGCCCCAAGTTCACCCTGGTCACCGGCTCCCTGGTGCTCGCCACCGGCTACGGGCTGTCGCTCGTGCTGATGGGCTCCACCTGGGGTCTGCTGATCATCTCCCTCGTCGTCAGCTCCGGCGTCGGCCTCGCCTACGGCGCCATGCCCGCACTGATCATGAGCACGGTCCCGCTGTCCGAGACAGCCTCCGCCAACAGCTTCAACACGTTGATGCGAGCGCTCGGCACCTCCACCGCCGCCGCCGTGGTCGGCGTGGTCCTCGCCCAGATGACCACCCCGTTCGGTGGCCTCAGCCTGCCGTCGGAGGACGGCTTCCGCACCGGCCTGATGATCGGCTGCGGTGCGGCCCTGGTCGCCGCCGCGGTCGCCGCGTTCATCCCCGCCGCCCGGGTGACCGCCGAGGAGACGGGCCCCGAGGAGCGGGAGCCGAGCAGCGCCCAGGCACCGGCTTCCGCAGCGTAGCGGCCGACGGGCCGGGCCCGTCGCCCGACCGCTCCGGCGCGGGAGGGCGAACCGGCGAGGCGGGAGGACTCATCGGCGGGCCGGGGATGGCGGAACCGCGGGAAGCTACACCGAGGCAGAAGAGGGTGATCCGCTCATGTGGTGGAAGGCGGGTCCAGGGGCCGCACGGTGAGGGACCACGGGCCGTCGGAGCGGGCGTAGATGAGGCAGGGGCCGGTGAGGGGCGCTTCGCCGTGCCAGGGGCCGACGTGGTTGGCCAGTTCGTCGAGGAAGCCGGTGCCGTCGGGTTCGAAGGTGTCGACGAGGAAGTAGCCACCGTCCTCGGCCTGCGGATCCCCCTCGTACCGCAGAGTCGCGATCCCCGGCCCGCCCGTGTGGCGCAGCACGTCCGAAGCCGGGCGTCGTGTGAGGCCCTCGCAGGTCAGCGCACTCGACACCGGGCTCACGTCGACCGTCCACGGTCCGTCCGCCTGGACGCGGAGCGCGCGCACCGGCCGGTCGTCGCCGTTCACCAGGGCTCGGCAGGAGAACGGCCCGTCGGTGTAGACGAGTTGGCTCTGCGAGTGCAGCCTCCCGTCCAGCGCGTCCACGACGAAGTGCCCGCTGCCCGTGTGCGTGATGTCGAGGATGACCGGCCCCGGGCCCGTGGTCAGCTGGGCGACCTTGTCGCCTTCGCCGCCGAGCCGCTGCAGCGCCGGGCCGCCCCCGGTGAGCAGCGGGGGCGCCTGCCGAGGCACGTCGTCGCTCTTGCCGACTCCGGAGAGCGGCACCACATCGGCCCGCTGCTTCGCCCCGCGCTGGAACCACCTCATCGCATGCCCCCTGGTGACGTCTGCGCACAGTATTGGGCGTACGGGTCTCCGCGTACACAGGGATCGGCCTTCGAGCCCCGCCGTCAGTACTCGTCCTCGCCCTCGACGAACGTCCGCACCACCTCGATCTCCCCGATCCGCGACACGTCCACCCGGCGTGGATCGTCTCCGAGCACCACGAGGTCGGCCCGCCTGCCGGGGGAGAGGCTGCCGGCGTCCGCCTCCCAGTGGCAGGCTCGGGCCGCTTCGACGGTGTACGCGCGCAGCGCCTCCTCGACCGTGATCGCCTCGGCGGGGCCGATGAGGCGGCCGGACTCGGAGGCGCGCTCGACCATGAACTGGATCGCCCGCAGCGGGGCGCCGTTCGCCACCGGGCGGTCGGAGCTGCCGGCGACCCGGACCCCGTGGTCGAGGAAGCCCCGGCCCCGGTACAGCCAGCCGGCTCGGTCCGCGCCCATGATCGTGGCGTAGTCGTCGCCGTAGTAGCGCAGGAAGCTCGGCTGGATGACGACGGTGACGCCCAGAGCGGCCAGCCGGGGGAGTTGGTCGGGGCGGACCAGGCCCGCGTGCTCGACACGATGGCGCGCCTCCGGGCGGGGGCTGAGCTTCCGGGCCTTCTCCAGCGCGTCCAGGGCGACATCGAGGGCCCGGTCGCCGATCGCGTGCACGGCGAGCTGCCAGCCGGCGAGATGACCCTCGACGATGGTGCTCTCCAGCACCTCGGGCTCGTGCATGAGCTGGCCCGAGCCGTCGCCGCCCAGGTAGGGGCTGGTGAGGGCCGCCGTACGGGCCATCATGCCGCCGTCGGTGAAGACCTTGAGCGCGCCGAGGGAGAGGGGGCCCTCGCCGAAGCCCGTGCGCAGGCCGAGGTCGATCGCCCCGTGGGTGGTGTCCTCGGCGGCCGCGCCCACCGGGCGGAGCGCGTCGGCCGCCACCATCAGCCGTACCCGCAGCGGCAGTCGGCCCGACTCGTGGGCGAGCTGGTACGCGGCGCCCTCGATGGGGCTGTGCCCGAAGAGCCGGGCCCCGACCCCCGCCTCGGCGCACCCCGTGACGCCCTCGGAACGGCACACACGCGCGGCATGTCCGATCGCCGCCGCCAGATCGGTGAGCGAGTGCGGCGGCCGGGACCGCAGCGCGGCCCCCATCGCGCCCTCCGCGAGGAAGCCGTCCGGCCGGGCCACGTCCGCCGGAAGTCCGCTGAGGACCGCCGAGTTGACCAGGCAGGCGTGCCCGGAGAGGTGGCCCAGATACACCTTGCGCCCGGCGCTGACGGCGTCGAGGTCGACCGCCGTGAGAGGTCTGTCGAGGGTGCGCTGGTCGTAGCCGCCGAAGTCCACCCAGCCGCCCGCGGGGGCCTGCGCCACCGCCTCCGCCACCACGCGCAGCACGTCGTCGGCACGCCGGCTCGGCGCGACACTGGGCGACTTCGCCTTCAAGCCCGTCCACGCCAGATGCACATGGGCGTCGATGAAACCGGGGAGCACCGTGGCACCGCCCAGGTCCAGCGTCCGCCGGGCCGGCAGCCCCGCCACGTCCTCGTCCAGGCCGACTACGCGCCCCTGCCAGATCCCGAGTTCCCGCGCTTCCGGGCGGTCCGGATCCATCGTGACGATACGGGCGTTGGTGATCCTGGTGCTGAGCACGAACAGGTCCTTCCGGTCGGGCGGTCGCCCCGGTGAGGTCTCGTGTTGATGAACTGCCTTGATCTGTGCGCCAGTTGACGGTTCGGTCCGCTAATGTCCCGGCGTCCGTGGGGGGTCGGTTCGTCGCGACGGCGATTCAGGGCTGGTCCAAGAAGACAAATGTAGTTAGCCTTACCTAAGTTTTCTTGTTCGTTTCCTGTGTTGGCGAAACCGGTCCGGAGGGATGCGTGAGAAAAGCGGACCCGCCGGGACGGAAGGTTCTGTGGCGCGCGGTCGGCGGACAGCGTCGGGACGTCGTGCTGGGCGCGTTTCTGGGGATGGGACACCAGACGGGCGAGGCCCTCGTGCCGGTGCTCGTCGGACTGGTCATCGAGCGCGGAGTCGTGGACGGCGACGTCCCCGGACTGCTCCTGTGGCTCGGCATCCTCGCCGCCGTGTACGTCGGACTCTCCTTCAGCTTCCGCTTCAGCGCGAGAGCAGGGGAGCGCGCCTCCGTCACCGCCGCACACCACCTCAGGACCGCACTCGTCGGCCGTGTGCTCGCTCCCGAGGGTGGCGCCGAAGAGGGGCGCCTGCCGGGTGAGTTGACGAACATCGCCACCGAGGACGCCAAACGGGTCGGCGCCGTCGCCATGGCCCTCATCGTCGCCTTCGCGGCGACGGCGGGCCTGGTCGTCAGCGCGGTGGCCCTGCTGCGGGTCTCCCTCGTCCTCGGTCTGCTCGTCCTCCTCGGCACCCCGCTGCTGCTGTGGCTCGGACATCTGCTGAGCAAGCCCCTGGAGCGGCGCAGCGAGACCGAGCAGGAACGCGCGGCGCAGGCCTCCGGCGTCGCCGCGGACCTCGTGGCCGGGCTGCGCGTCCTCAAGGGCATCGGCGCCGAGCAGGCGGCCGTCGCCCGCTACCGGCGCGTCAGCCAGGACTCGCTCTCCGCCACCCTGCGCGCCGCCCGCGCCGAGGCCTGGCAGAACGGCGTCGTCACCATCCTCACCGGCGCCTTCATCGCCCTGGTCGCCCTCGTCGGCGGACGCCTCGCCGCCCGCGGCGACATCGGCCTCGGCGAACTCGTCTCCTCCGTCGGGCTCGCCCTGTTCATCGTCGGCCCGCTCACCGAATTCGCCTGGATCAACGCCGAGTTGGCCCAGGGCCGCGCCTCCGCCGCGCGTATCGCGGAAGTACTGGACGCCCCCGGCGCCGTGGCCCCGGGCCCGGCGACCGACGACACCTCGCCGAGCGGAGTCGAGGGCCGGCTGACGCTCCGCGCACTCTCCCACGGCACGTTGCGCGGCGTGGACGTCGACATCGCCCCCGGTGAGACCGTAGGCATCGCCACCACCGATCCCGCCGACGCCTCCGCGCTGCTGCGCTGTCTCGGCCGCCGCGTCGACCCCGACGAGGGCACCGTCGAACTGGACGGCACGGCACTTACCGCGCTCGGCCTGGGAGCCGTACGCTCCGCGATCCTCGTCGCCGAGCACGACGCCGACCTGTTCGAGGGCACGGTCCTGGAGAACGTCACGGCGGCGGCCGGCGCCCTCGCACCGGGGGGAGTCACGACCGTGCTGGCCGCCTCCGGCACCGACGAGGTCGCCCGCGCCCTGCCCGACGGCGTCGACACCGCCGTGAGCGCACGCGGCCGTTCGCTGTCCGGCGGGCAGCGGCAGCGCGTCGCCCTGGCCCGGGCCCTCGCCGCCGACGCGCCGGTCCTCGTCGTGCACGAGCCCGCCACCGCCGTCGACGCCGTCACCGAGACGCGGATCGCCGCCGGGATCAGGGACGTCCGCAGGGGGCGCACCACCCTCCTGGTGACCAACAGCCCTGCCCTGCTCGCCGTCACCGACCGGGTTCTGCTCCTGCGCGACGGCCGCGTCACCGCGACCGGCGACCACGACCGGCTCGTCCACGACAGCGCGGACTACCGTACGGCGGTGCTCACATGACCGAACCCGGCGAGACGGTGGAGGCGGCACCCGGCGAGGCGGTAAGGGCCGAATCCGGTGAGGCGGTGGAGGCCGTGCCCAGCGAGACCGCGGCGGCCTCACCCAGCCAGAGCCCGGCGTCCGCGCCCAGCGACACCCTGACGGCCGTGTCCGGCGAAACCGTGGGCCCCGCGACCCGCGGCGAGTACGCCGGCCCCGTTCTGCTCCCCGTCGCGACGCCCGCCCGCACCCGCGCCGCAGTCGCCGAACTGCTGCGTCCACAGCGGCGGTTGGCGCTGTCCGCGTTCACCGTCATGGTCGGCTCCACCGCCGTCGGCCTGCTCGTGCAGCCGCTGCTGGGCCGGATCGTCGACCTGGCGGCCGAGCGCGGATCCGTCGACGCCATCACGGCGACCGCCGGACTGCTGGTGGCCGTCGCCGTGGCGCAGGGCGTCACCGCGGGGTTCGGACTGTCGCAGATCGCCCGGCTCGGCGAGACGACCCTGGCCCGGCTGCGCGAACGCTTCGTCGAGCGGGCCCTGGCACTTCCGCTGGACCGGGTGGAGAAGGCCGGCGCCGGTGACCTCACCGCCCGGGTCACCGCCGATGTCTCCCTCATCGCCGACGCCGTACGCAACGCGCTGCCCGCACTGGGGCGTTCCCTGCTCACCATCTTCCTGACCCTCGGGGCGATGGCCCTGCTCGACTGGCGCTTCCTGCTGGCCGCGCTGCTCGCGGTCCCCGTCCAGGCGGCCACCGCACGCTGGTACGTCGCCCGCGCGATCCCTCTCTACGCCGAGCAGCGGGTGGCCGCCGGAGCCCAGCAACAGCAGATGCTCGACACCATCGGCGGCAGCTCCACCGTGCGGGCGTTCCGGCTGGGGCGGGAGCACACCGAGCGGGTCACCGAGCGGTCCCGGTCCGTGGTGGCGCTGACCATGCGGGGCGTACGGCTCGTCCTCGGCTTCTACAGCCGTCTGCACATCGCCGAGTACATAGGGCTCGCCGCCGTCCTGGTCACCGGCTACTGGCTGGTCCGCGAGGGCTCCGCCAGCATCGGTACGGCGACCGCGGCGGCCCTGTACTTCCACAGCCTGTTCGGGCCCGTCAACGCGGCGCTCGCCCTCCTCGACGACGCCCAGTCGGCCACGGCGGGCCTCGCCCGGCTCGTCGGCGTCACCGACGAACCCGTGCCTCCGGCGCCGAGTCACACCGTCGAGGCCGGCGGCGTCGACGTCACCGTACGAGGGCTCAACCACGCCTACCGGACCGGGCACCCCGTCCTCCACGACATCGACCTGACGATCCGCCACGGCGAACGCGTCGCCCTCGTCGGCGCCAGCGGGGCCGGCAAGACCACCCTGGCCCGACTGGTCGCGGGCATCCAGCCGCCCGCCGCCGGCACCGTCCTGGTCGGCGGCATCCCGCCCACCGAGCTCGGCTCCGCCGCCTCCCGCACCATCGCCCTGATCACCCAGGAGACCCATGTCTTCGCGGGCCCCCTCGCCGACGACCTGCGCCTCGCCAGACCCGACGCCACCGACGACGAACTGCGAGCCGCGCTCGACCGGGTCGACGCCCTCGCCTGGGCCGAGGCCCTGCCCGACGGGCTCGCCACGGTCGTCGGCGACGGCGGCCACCGGCTGAGCGGCGCGCGGACCCAGGCCCTCGCACTCGCCCGGCTGATCCTCGCCGACCCGCCGCTGGTGATCCTCGACGAGGCCACCGCCGAGGCGGGCAGCGCCGGTGCACGCGCCCTGGAGAAGGCGGTCGCCCGCGCCGTCGACGGCCGCACCGCGCTGATCGTCGCCCACCGCCTCAGCCAGGCCGCCACCGCCGACCGCGTCGTCGTCATGGACGCCGGCCGTGTCGTCGAGAGCGGCACCCACGACGAACTCCGCGCCGCGCGGGGCTCGTACGCCGCCCTCTGGTCGGCCTGGTCGGACGCCCGCGACACCGGCCCCCGGCCGGACCCCCAGACCCCCACACGTACCGCTCCACAGGAACCCGAACCGAAGGACCACTGATGTTCCGCTCCCGTAGAGCGCCACGGCTCGCCGTCGCACTCGCCTCCGCCACCCTGCTCCTCGCCACCGCCTGCGGTGGCGGCTCC
The DNA here is from genome assembly GCF_053592095.1 of Streptomyces sp. NPDC002787. NCBI lineage: Bacteria > Bacillati > Actinomycetota > Actinomycetes > Kitasatosporales > Streptomycetaceae > Streptomyces > Streptomyces sp. NPDC002787. Next base: position 72,656 of record NZ_JBSFVC010000010.1, read on the forward strand.
GACGACGCCTCCGACGCGTCGGACGCCGGCGCGGAGGCGAGCACCTCCTCCGGCGAGTCCGCCTTCCCGGTCTCCATCGACCACAAGTACGGCAGCACGACGATCGAGGAAGAGCCCGAGCGGATCGTCACCGTCGGCCTCACCGACCAGGACGCGGTCCTCGCCCTCGGCAAGGTCCCCGTCGGCACCACCGAATGGCTCGGCGGCTACAAGGGCGCCATCGGCCCCTGGGCCGAGGACGAGCTCGGCTCCGCCGAGGCGCCCACCGTCCTCAAGGACACGGGCACCGGCCCGCAGGTGGAGAAGATCGCCGCTCTCAAGCCCGACCTGATCCTCGCGGTGTACGGCGGACTCACCAAGGAGCAGTACGAGTCCCTGTCCAAGTTCGCCCCCGTGGTCGCCCAGCCGAAGGCGTACAACGACTGGGGCGTCCCGTGGCAGGAGCAGACGGAGAGGATCGGCAAGGCGCTCGGCAAGCCCGAGGAGGCCGCCGCGGCGGTCGCCGACACGGAGGCGAAGATCAAGGCCGCCGCCGAGGAGAACCCCGGCTTCAAGGGCGCCACGGCGGTCATGGCCACGCCGTACGAGGGCATGTTCGTGTTCGGCAGCCAGGACCCGCGCTCGCACCTGCTCACCGACCTCGGTTTCTCCCTCCCCGCCGACCTCGACAAGGTGATCGGCGACCAGTTCGGCGCGAACATCAGCAAGGAGCGCACCGACCTGCTCGACCAGGACGCCCTCGTGTGGCAGGTCACCGACGTCACCAAGGACGCCGACAAGCTGCACAAGGACGCCTCCTACAAGGACCTGACCGTCGTCAAGGAGGGCCGCGAGATCTACGTCAGTGAGACCAGCGACTACGGCAACGCCCTGTCCATGGGCACCGTCCTCAGCCTGCCCTACGTGGTGGAGCGGCTGGCCCCGCAGCTGGCGGCGGCCGTCGACGGCAAGACGGACACCAAGGTGGAGCAGCCCGCGTCCTGACACGGCCCGGGTGCATGTGAAGCAGAGGGGGGCCGGTCGCCGACCGGCCCCCCTCTCGCGGGTCAGCCGTCCATCGACTCGGCCAGGCTGCGCGGCCGCATGTCGGTCCAGTGGGTCTCGACGTGGTCCAGGCACGACTGCCGCGAGTCGGGCCCGTGGACCACCCGCCAGCCGGCCGGCACGTCCACGAAGTCCGGCCACAGGCTGTGCTGGTTCTCGTCGTTGACCAGCACCAGGTAGACGCCCTCGGGGTCCTCGAACGGGTTGCTCATTCCACTCCTCTTCCTCATTTCGGGTTCCGCTCCGCCCACACGACGAGCCCGCGCAGGGCCCGGAACCAGGTCTCGGCGAGATCCTGGACCGTCTCGCGTGGCAGCAGTCCCTCCAGATACGACCAGTGCGCGGCCAGCACCGGCCCGTCCGCCCGGTCCTCGGTCACCACGTTGATCTCCAGCGCGTGACCCTCCCGCATCGAACCCTCCGGCCCGATGTCCGCCGCGTCCTCCTCCGGCGCGTACGACCAGTCCGTCTCCTCCGGGATGCCGAACCGGCCCAGGTAGTTGAACTCCACGCGCGCCGGCTCGTGGGCCGCCAGCGCCGCGCGCGTCCGCGGGTTGAGGTGCCGCAGCAGGCCGTACCCGACACCGTTCGCGGGCAACGACGCCAGATGCTCCCGCACCCGCCGTACGGCTTCCTCCGCCGCCCGGCCACCGGCGAACGCCTCGGCGATGTCCACCGGCCCCGGATCGAGCCGTACCGGGAAGACGCTGGTGAACCAGCCGACCGTACGGGACAGATCGACCCCGTCGCCGCCCAACTCCTCCTCGCGGCCGTGCCCTTCGAGGTCGACCAGGACCGAGGTGTCCGAACCGCCGTCCCGGCGCCGCCGGTCGGCGAAGGCGAGGCCGAGTCCGGCGAGCAGCACGTCGTTGACGGCGGCCCCGAACGCGGCCGGCACGGCCGACAGCAGGGGGCCGGTGTGCTCGGCGGGCATCCGGAGGACCACTTCGCGCCGGGTGGCGGTGGTGTCGCGGGCCGGATCGGGCTCCCGTACGAGCGGGAAGGGCTCCGAGTCCCCCTGCAAGATGCTCGCCCAGACGGGGAGTTCGGCTTCACGGGCCGGGTCCTGGGCCAGCTCGGTGAGCAGCCGCGACCAGCTTGCGAACGACGTCTCGACCGGGTCGAGACGCACCGGCCTCCCGGCGGAGACGTCCCGCCAGGCGGTGGCCAGGTCCGGCAGCAGCACGCGCCACGACACGCCGTCCACGACCAGGTGATGAGCCATCAGCAGCAGCCGGCCCGGCGCGTCGCCCGCGTCGAACCACACGGCCCTGACCATCACCCCCGCGTCGGGGGCGAGGAGCGCCCGGGCCGCGTGCGCCCGCTCGGCGACCACCTCGCCGAGAGCCGTCGCGTCGAGTCCGGCCACGTCCACCCGGTCGATCCACCCGGCGGCGTCGACCGCCCCGACGGCCGGCACATGCAGCGACCAGTTCTCGGTGGCGTCGGGCGCGGGCCGTACGAGGGTCGCCCGCAGCAGGTCGTGGCGGTCGGCGAGGGCCTGGAGCACCGCGGTCAGGCCGGGCAGGTCCAGTGCGGCGGGGGTGCGGACGAGCGCCGACTGGTGGTACGAGGCGAACGGGCCGCCCAGTTCGCGCAGCCAGTGCATGACCGGGGTGAGGGGCACGATGCCGGTGCCGTCGTCCTCGGGGCGGTGAGCGGTCGTCCCCACCGTCTCGGCGACCGCGCCCAGCGCCGCCACCGTGCGATGACGGAACACCAGCCGGGGGGTGATGCGGACGCCCGCCGCACGCGCACGGCCGACGAGCTGCATCGCGACGATGCTGTCACCGCCGAGGGTGAAGAAGTCGTCGTCCACGCCCACCCGTTCCAGCCCGAGGACGTCGGCGAAGACGGCGCAGAGCGTCCTCTCCACCTCGGTGGCGGGCGCGCGGCCCGACGACAGGGCGGAGAAGTCGGGCGCGGGCAGCGCGGCCCGGTCGAGCTTGCCGTTCGCCAGCTCCGGGAACCGGTCGAGGGCCACGACGGCCGCCGGGACCATGTGGTCGGGGAGCCGGGCGGCGACCTGGGCGCGCAGCGCCGCCGGGTCCGGGACTGCGCCCGGGGACGACGGGATCACGTACGCGACGAGCAGTTTGCGCGGGCCCTCCTGACGGACCGTCACCAGCGCCTGGCCCACGGCGGGATGGGCGGCGAGCACGGACTCGATCTCCGCCGGCTCGATACGGAAGCCACGGATCTTGACCTGGTCATCCGCCCGGCCGAGATAGTCAAGCCGTCCGTCGGCCGTCCAGCGGGCCAGGTCGCCCGTCCGGTACAGCCGCGAACCGGGCATCCCGAACGGGTCGGCCACGAACCGCTCGGCCGTCAGCCCGGGAGCGCCCAGATAGCCACGGGCGAGACCGCCGCCCGCGAGGTACAGCTCTCCGGTGACACCGGGCGGCACGGGCTGGAGGAGCCCGTCCAGGACGTACGCCCGGGTACCGGCCACCGGCCGGCCCACGAGCGGGCGTTCGCTGTCCCCGACCCGTCCCACCAGGGCGTCCACGGTCGACTCGGTCGGCCCGTAGAGGTTGAACGCCTCGGTGCCGCGCAGCTCGGCCAGCCGCCGCCACAGCGCGATCGGGACGGCCTCGCCGCCCACACCGACCACGGCGAGCGGGCAGTCGTCGTCGAGCGTCAGGCCGCTGTCGGCCATCTGGGCGAAGAACGACGGGGTGACCTCCAGGAAGTCGAACCGGTGCCGGACCACGGCCGCGGCGAGCAGTTCGGGGTCGCGCCGCACCTCCTCGGACACGATGTGCACACAGTGCCCGTCCAGCAGCCACAGCTGGGGCTGCCAGGACGCGTCGAAGAAGAACGACCAGGCGTGCCCCGCCCGGAGATGGCGCCGGCCGGTCGCCTCGACGGCCGGCGCGTAGAGCGTCTCGCGGTGGCTGTGGAACAGATTGCCCAGCGTCTCGTGGGTGATCACCACCCCCTTGGGGCGGCCGGTGGAGCCCGAGGTGTAGATGACGTACGCCGGGTGACGCGGCGTCAGAACACCGGTCCGGTCGGCGTCGGTGAGGTCCGTGGCCTCCCGGGCCGCGATCCGGTCGGCGGTGGCGGGATCGTCGAGCACCAAGGGCTCGGCGTCCGGTGGCAGGGCCGCCCGCAGTTCCCGGGTGGTGAGCGTCAGCACGGGCCGGGCGCCGTCGAGGACGTCCGCCGTACGTTCCGCCGGCGCGTCGGGGTCCAGCGGCAGGTAGGCCGCACCCGCCTTGTGCACGGCCAGCACGGCCACCAGGAACCGTGCGGTGCGCGGCAGCGCGAGAGCGACGAACCGCTCGGGCCCGGCGCCGAGTTCGACCAGCAGCCGAGCCAGGCGATTGGCTTCCGCGTTCAGTTCGGCGAAGGTCAGCTCCATGCCGTCCGAGGCGACGGCGGGCAGGCCCGGGTGCAGCCGTGCCCGCTCCTCGAAGAGCGCGGGCACGGTCGTCGGCCCCGCGACGAGCGGTCGGCTCTGCCAGCCGTCGGTCAGCTGCCGCCGCTCGTCCGCGTCGAGGATGTCGATGCGTCCGAGCGTCAGGTCCGGGTCGGCGACGACGGCCCGCAGGAGGCGCCGCAGCCGGTCGGCGAAGGACTGCGCGGTCGCGTGGTCGAACAGGTCGGCGCTGTACTCCAGCACACCGTCGACACCGCTGCCGTCGCCGCGCTCCACGAAGTCGAAGGACAGGTCGAACTTCGCGGTGGAGTTGACTACTTCGTCCCGGCGGGCCCGCAGCCCCGGCAGTCCGTCGTCCTCGTCGCCGGCCGCCAGATAGACGACCATCACCTGGAACAGGGGGTGCCGGGCCAGCGACCGGGCCGGGTTCAGCACCTCCACCAGCCGCTCGAACGGAACCTCCTGGTGGTCGAAGGCGGCCAGGTCGGCTTCCCGCACCCGGCCCAGCAGCTCCCGGAACGTGGGCTCGCCGGACGTGTCCGTCCGCAGCACCAGCGTGTTGAGGAAGAACCCGACCAGGTCCCCCAGCGCCGCGTCGGTCCGCCCGGAGATCGGGCTGCCGAGGGGGATGTCGTGACCGGCGCCGAGTCGACTGAGCAGGGTCGCCACGGCGGCCTGCATCACCATGAACACACTGACACCGTGATCACGTGCCAACGTGTCGATCCGGGCCGCCAGTTCGGCGTCCAGCGAGAGATCGGCGGCTCCGCCCCGGTAGGTCGACTCCAGCGGGCGCGGCCGGTCGACGGGCAGGACCAGCTCCTCCGGCAGGTCGGCCAAAGCACGCCGCCAGTAGGAGATCTGACGTGCCGCCAGGCTCGCCGGGTCCTTCTCGTCACCGAGGACGTCCCGCTGCCACAGGGTGTAGTCGGCGTACTGGAGCGGCAGCGGCTCCCACGTGGGCGCCCGTCCCGCCGTACGGGCCGCGTAGGCGATCGCCAGGTCCCGGTTCAGCGGGCCCTGCGACCACTCGTCACCGGCGATGTGGTGCAGCAGGAGCAGCAGCGTCCACTCCCCGGGGCCCGTGCGGAACACATGTACGCGCAACGGCAGTTCACGGTCCAGCTCGAAGCCGTACGCCCCCGCCCGCGCCAACCGCTCGGCGAGCCGCCCGGCGTCCGTGTCCTCCACCTCGAACGGCACCAGCACGTCGTCCGCGTCCAGCACCCGCTGGTAGGCCCGCCCCTCCTCGTCGGGGAAGACCGTGCGCAGCGTCTCGTGCCGTACGACGAGATCGTGCACGGCCGCCCGCAACGCCTCGACGTCCAGCTCACCGGTCAGCCGCCAGGCCGAGGGGATGTTGTACGTCGCACTCGGGCCCTCCACCTGGTACAGCACCCACAGGCGGCGCTGGGCCGACGACAGCGGCAGCCGCTCGGGACGCGCCCGCGTCCCGAGCGCCGGCCGGGCCCGGACATCGGCCGTGGAGCCCTCGGCCAGCCGCCGCGCGAGCCGGGTCACCGTCGGCGCGTCGAAGACCGCACGCAGCGACACCTCCGCCCCGAACGCCGCCCGCACCCCGGCGACCAGCCGCATCGCCAGCAGCGAGTGGCCGCCCAGGGCGAAGAAGTCGTCGTCGACGCCGACCCGGTCCACGCCCAGCACGTCCGCGAACAGACCGCAGAGGATCTCCTCACGGGGGTCACGCGCCCGGCCGCCGGTGCCGCTGCCCGCCCCGAAGTCGGGCGCGGGCAGCGCCCGGCGGTCCAGCTTGCCGTTGGGCGTCAGCGGCAGCGCGTCGAGGACGACGACGGCCGCGGGGACCATGTGCTCGGGCAGGGCGGCTGCGGTGTGGGCCCGCAGCACCGCCGGGTCGGCCGTCTGTCCGGTGACGGGGACGACGTACGCGACGAGGCGCTGCTCGTGCGGGACGACGACCGTGTGGGCCACGGACCCGTGCCGGGCGAGTACGGCCTCGATCTCGCCGGGCTCGACGCGCACGCCACGGATCTTGACCTGGTGGTCGCTGCGGCCGAGGAAGTCGAGTGTGCCGTCCGGCCGCCAGCGGGCCAGGTCGCCCGTGCGGTACATCCGGGCACCGGGGCCGCCGCAGGGGTCCGCGACGAACCGCTCGGCCGTGAGACCCGGGCGGTCGAGGTAGCCCCGGGCGAGCTGGACGCCCGCCAGATACAGCTCACCCGCCACACCCGGCGGCACCGGCCGCAGCGCCGCGTCCAGGACGTACGCCCGGGTGTTCCACACGGGACGCCCGATCACCACCCGGTCGGCTCCCGGCACCACCTGGCCCGCCGTGACGTCGACCGAGGCCTCCGTAGGCCCGTACAGGTTGTGCAGTTGCGCCGGCAGCACCGCGTGGAAGCGCTCCGCCACGGGCAGGGGCAGTGCTTCACCGCTGCACAGCACCCGCCGCAGGCTCGTGCACCGCGCGACGGTCGGCTCCTCCAGGAACACCTGGAGCATCGACGGTACGAAGTGCGCGGTCGTCACACCCTGTTCACGGATCAGCTCCGCCAGATACGCCGGGTCCTTGTGGCCCTCCGGCCGGGCGACCACCAGCGCGGCCCCCGTGATCAGCGGCCAGAAGAACTCCCACACCGACACATCGAAGCCGGACGGGGTCTTCTGCAGCACCCGGTCGTCGGCGCCGAGACCGTACGCGTCCCGCATCCACAGCAGCCGGTTGACGATGCCCTCGTGCGGCACGACCACCCCCTTGGGGCGACCGGTCGAACCGGAGGTGTAGATCACATAGGCCGGGCTCGACGGGGCGTACGTGGTGGGAAGTTCGCCCTCCGGTCCCTGAGGCAGCGCGTCCTCGACGACGCACACCGGCCGGGCCTCCTCCAGCATGAGCGCCATCCGCTCCCGTGGCTGGTCGGCGTCCAGCGGCAGATAGGCGCCACCCGCCCGGTGCACCGCCAGTAGGGCCACGACCAGGTCCACCGAACGCGGCAGCGCCACCGCCACCGTGCGCTCCGGGCCCACGCCCATCCCGGCCAGGACACGTGCCGTCCGCTCCACCCGTGCGTCCAGCTCCGCGTACGTCAGCCGCTGGTCGTCGTGGACGAGAGCGAGCGCGTCCGGCGTCCGCGCCACCTGCGCGCGGAACAGCTCCGGCAGAGTCGTCGCGGGTACGTCGTGCCCGGTGTCGTTCCACCGGACGAGCACCGACTCCCGCTCGGCCTCCTCCAGTACCTCCAGATCCCTCACGGGGGTGTCCGGTGCGACGGCGACCTGCTCCAGCAGCCGCGCCAGGCGCCCCGCCATGCGCTGGGCCGTCGCCTCGTCGCACAGGTCGAGCGCGTACTCCAGCAGCAGGGTGAGGCGACCTGGGCCCACCTCGTCCACGAACGTGAAGTGGAGGTCGAACTTGGCCATGCCCGTGTCCATGTCGAACCACTCGGTCGGCACACCGAACACATCCGGGTCGCCATCGGGCCGGTAGTGGTAGCCCAGCATGACCTGGAAGAGCGGATTGCGGCCGGCGACCCGAGGGGGATTCACGGCCTCGACGACGTGGTCGAAGGGGAGGTCCTGGTTCTCGAACGCCTCCAGGGCCGACTCCCGGACCCGCTCGAGGAGCTGGGTGAAGGTCAGGCCGGACTCCCCGTCCGACAGATCCGTGCGCAGCACCAGCGTGTTCACGAAGAACCCGACCAGATCGTCCAGCGCGTCGTCCGTGCGCCCCGCGATGGGCGCCCCCAGCGGAATGTCGTCGCCGGCGCCGAGCCGGTGCAGCAGCGCAGCCGTGGCCGCCTGGAACAGCATGAACATACTGGTGTTCGCGGCACCGGACAGCTCCCGCAGGGCCCGGGCCGTGGCGGGGGAGAGGTCCAGGCGCACCTTGCCGCCACGCCCGGTCGGCTCGTCCGGTCGGGGCCGGTCGAGGGGCAGGGGCAGTTCCTCCGGCAGGTCGCGCAGGGTCTCGGTCCAGTAAGCCAGCTGTGCCTCGCCGACCTGACCGAGCAGCGTGTCCTGCCAGAGCGTGTAGTCGGCGTACTGGACCGGCAGCGGCACCCACCGCGGTGCGCGGCCCTCGGCACGGGCCCGGTACGCGGTGGTGAGGTCCCCGAGGAACGGCCGGTCCGACCACTCGTCGGTGGTGATGTGATGCAGCACGAGCGCCACCACCTGGTCACCGTCGCCCAGCCTCAACACCTCGGCACGTACCGGGAGTTCGGTGGTCAGGTCGAAGGGCCGCCGCTGAGCCGCCTCGATCCGCGCGGCCAACTCGTCCTCGGTGACCTCGCGGACCTGGAACTCGGGCTCGGCCGCGCCCGGCGGCACGATCCACTGGTAGGGCTCGCCCTCCTCCTCCAGAAACCGTGTCCGCAACGCCTCATGACGGTCCGCCACATCAGTCAGCGCGGCCCGCAGCGCGTCGAGGTCCAGTTCGCCGCGCAGCCGGAAGACGAGCGGGAAGTTGTACGCCACCGCCCCACCGGTGATGCGCTCCACCAGCCACAGCCGCCGCTGGGCCGCCGACAGCGGAATGCGCGCGGGCCGCTCGGCCACCGGGCGCAGCACGGGCCGCGCGGGCCGGCCGCCCTCCGCCCGCAGCGCCAGCGCCTCGGGGGTGGGCGCCTCGAACAGGTCACGGATCGCCAGCTCGGCGCCCAGTTCGGTGCGGGCCCGGCTGATCAGCCGGGTCGCGAGCAGCGAGTGGCCGCCCAGGTCGAAGAAGTTGTCCTCCGCGCCGGTGCGGGGCAGCCCCAGCACCTCGGCGAAGAGCCGGCACAGCACCTCCTCGACAGGGGTCGCCGGATCCCGCCCCTCCGACAGGGCCACCACCGGCTCGGCGTCCGGCAGCGCCCGGACGTCGAGCTTGCCGTTGTCGTTCATCGGCAGCCGGGGCAGCACCACGAAGGCGGCGGGCAGCATGTAGCCGGGCAGCCGCTGCCCGAGGTCGTCGCGGAGCCGCCTGATGAGCGCGGTGTGGCCGCGCCCCGCGGCCGGGGTGTTGGCGAACGGGGCGTCGCCGCGGTCGGCGCGCGGCCGGTACAGGCCCGCCGTGCGGGAGGTGTCGGTGCTGGGCACGAACACCGCCTCGTAGAAGCCGGGTTCCTCGGACCACGTGGTGAGCAACCGGTGGCCGCGTGCCTCGGCCACCTCCCGCAGATCCTCCGGCTCCACACCCGTCGCGGCGACGGGCGACGGCCGGCCGGTGTCCAGGGCACGCAGCCCGGCGAGGTCGCCGGCCGTGCGGGCGTCCGGGACGCCCCGCACCCGCAGCGGTCCGGAGCCGTCGAGCCGGGCGAGGAGCGCGTCCCGCCCGCTCCAGTCGACCGCCGGGACGCCGTCCAGCGAGAGTGCCGGATCCCCCTCGTACAGCACCACGTCGTACCGGTAGCGGGTCAGTTCGTTGTGGTGGCGGCCCGCCTTGGTGCGCAGGTCGACGCCGACACCGAGGGTGGTGAACCAGTCCGGGTCGACGAGGAGTTCCTTCTCCAGGGCGAGCCCGCGCTCCACGGCGCGACGCACTGCCTCGGGCTCCGCGTCCGCGTCGACGCGGGCGGCCTGGATGCCTGCCTGGAACACGCGGGCCTGCCGCAGATCGCGCACGTCACCGAGGAACAGCGCGCCGCCCGGTGCCAGCAGCCTCAACGCACCCCGGATCACCTTGCGCAGATGGTCCAGGCTGGGGAAGTACTGCACGACGGAGTTGATGACGACCGTGTCGAAGAAGCCGGTCGGCAGCCCGTCGGTGACCTCCGCCGGCTGGCAGCGCAGCTCCACCTTCCGCGCCAGCTCGGGGTCGGCCCGCAGTTCGTCGCCGAGCTTGCGGATGACGGGCGCGGCGAAGTCCGTCGCCCAGTACGCCTCGGCGTCCGGGGCGAGCCGCGACAGCAGCAGACCCGAACCGACGCCGATCTCCAGGATGCGACGAGGCCGCAGCTCGCGGACGCGTTCGACCGTCGCCTCGCGCCACTCGCGCATGTGCTCCAGCGGGATCGGCTCGCCGTCGTAGGAGCTGTCCCAGCCCGCGAAGTCCTCGGTGAAGAGGGCGGTGCCGATCTCGGTGTACTCGGCGGAGTAGATCTCCCGCCACTCCCCGATCTGCTCCCGCTCGGCCGACTCCCTGGCGCCCGCGTCGGGTTCGGCCGGGACGACGTACCCGACGAGCCGCTTCGTTCCGGGCGCGGAGGTGTCGTCGCGGGCGATCACGGCGGCCTGCGACACCTCGGGATGCTGCGCGAGCGCGGTCTCGATCTCGCCCAGCTCCACCCGGTAGCCCCGGATCTTGATCTGGTCGTCGGTACGGCCGAGGAAGTCCAGGTTGCCGTCCGGGCGGCGGCGTACCAGGTCACCGGTGCGGTACATGCGCTCGCCCGGCTGCCCGTACGGGTCCGCCACGAACCGCTCGGCGGTCAGGCCGGGCCGGTCGAGGTAGCCGCGCGCCAGACCGACGCCCGCGATGTACAGCTCGCCCGCCACACCGTCCGGCACCGGCCGCAACCATGTGTCCAGGACGCGGGCCCGGGTGGCGCGGATCGGGCGGCCCACGGTCGGGGTCGCGCTGTCCTGCGTACCACCGCCGAGCGTGTTGATCGTGTACTCGGTCGGACCGTACAGGTTGTAGCCGTACGTGCCCTCCGTGTCCCGCAGCGTGTTCCACACCGTCTCGGTGACGGCCTCGCCGCCGAGCAGCACCAGCGGCGGCCGGTGGCCCTCCAACAGGCCCTCCTCGATGAGGAGATGGGCGTAGGTGGGGGTCACGTTGACGACGTCGACGCGGTGTTCCTCGCAGTACGCCACCAGCGCGGTCGCGTCCCGCCGCAACTCCTCGTCGCAGACGTGGACCTCATGCCCCTCGACGAGCCACAGCAGTTCCTCCCAGGACATGTCGAACGCGAACGACACGGTGTGCGCGATCCGCAGCCGCCGCCCGCCCGCCGACGCGATCGCCGGGGCGAAGATCTCCTTCTGGTGGTTGAGCTGCATGTTGGTCAGGCCGACGTACGGGGTGACGACACCCTTGGGGCGGCCCGTCGAGCCGGAGGTGTAGATGACGTACGCCGGGTGGTCCAGGCTGAAGGACACCGACACCGGGTCGGCCGGCAGGCCCGCCAGCTCGGCCGCCACCGCCGGGTCGTCGAGCAGCACACGCGGCGTGTCGCCCGTCAGCGTCCGCGACACGCCCCGCGTGGACAGCAGGAGCAGCGGGCGGGCGTCCGCCAGCATCAGCGACAGTCGCTCGGCCGGATGGTCGAGCTCCAGCGGCAGGTACGCCGACCCCGTGCGCAGCACCGCGAACAGCGCCACCACCATGTCGATCGAGCGCGGCAGCCCCAGCGCGACGACCCGTTCGGGTCCGGCGCCCCGCGCGATCAGCAGCCGCGCCATGCGGTTGCAGCGCGCGTCGAGCTCCGCGTACGTGAGGGTCTGCGCGCCGAAGACCAGGGCGGTCGCGTCCGGGGTGCGGGCGGCCTGCGCGGCCAGCATGTCCGCCACCGTCTCGTGCGGCACGGGCTGTCGCTGCCCGGACTCCTCGCGGGCGAGCGCGGCGGCCTCGGCGGGCAGCAGGGGGTCCAGGGAGCCGACGGGGGCGTACGGGTCGGCCACCAGCCGGTCGACCAGCAGCACGAAACGGTCCAACAGGCGTCGCGCGTAAGCGCCTTCCAGCAGGTCGGGCCGGTAGGCCAGCGTCACCCGGACCCGCTCACCGGGCGTCACCACCAGGTTCGCCGGATAGTGGGTGGCGTCCACATTGGCCACGGCCGTCGCGCCGTGCCGCTCGCGCAGCTCGGCCAGCCGCTCCTCGGTGTCGCCGTTGCGCAGCACGAACAACGTGTCGAACAGCCGCCGGTGACCGGTCTCCGCCTGGAGCACACCCAGGCCCAGGTACTCGTACGGCATGACCTCCAGCCGCTCGCTTTGGATGCGGCGCAGCAGAGCGAGGACCGGCTCACGGGGGTCGAAGGCGATGCGCGCGGGGACGGTGTTGAGGAACATGCCGATGACGTTCTCGACGTCCGGAACCTCGCTCGGCCGCCCGGCGACCGTCGTACCGAACGCGATGTCGGTACGGCCCGTCGCGCCGGCCAGGACCAGGCCCCAGGCCGCGTTGAGGACGGTGTTGAGGGTCAGGCCGTGGCCTCGCGCGATGCCGCGCAGCCGCTCGGCGACCGTCGCGTCGAGCACGGCCTCCAGATGCTCGGGGATCACCGGCTCCCGGTCCCGGTCGGAGGCGGCCGGCACCAGGAGCGTGGGCTCCTCGAAGCCGGACAGGGCCGCCCGCCAGGCCCGCGTCGCCTCGGTGTCGTCCTGCCGCTCCAGCCAGGTCAGGTAGTCACGGTACGAACCGGGACGGGCGAGGCCCGCCGGGTCGCCACCGCTCTCGTACAACGCGAACAGCTGGTCGAGGAAGAGCCAGGCCGACCAGCCGTCCCAGAGGATCAGATGACGGCCTACGATCAGCCGGTCGCCGCGCTCCTCACCGAGCCGCACGAGCAGCATCCGGAAGAGCAGAGGACGGGTGAGGTCGAAGCGCTGCGACCGCGACTCGGCCAGCAACTCGCCCATCCGCACGTCCTGTTCGGACTCCGGAAGCCCCGCCAGATCCACCTCCGTCAGCGGGATCTCGGCGTCCCGCACGATGAACTGCACCGGCTGGCGCAGCCCTTCGCTCGTGAACCCGGCCCGCAGGCTGGGGTTGCGGGCCAGCAGCGTGCGCACGGCGGCCGACAGCCGCCCGGCGTCCACGCGGTCGGCGAAGTCGAAGGACTCGTGGACCGTGTACACGTCCAGCGAGCTGTCGTCGAAGTTCGAGTGGAAGAAGAGGCCCTCCTGGAGCGGGGCGAGAGGCCACACGTCCTCGATCCGGCCCGGTGCGAGCCGCTCGACCCGCTCCCGCTCCTCCTCGGTCAGCGCGAACGCGGCCACGGCGGGCGCGTCTTGGGCGGCTGTCTCCTCCACCTGGGCCGCCGCCGCGAGCGCCGCCGGTGTGCGGTGCTCGAACACCTCGCGCGGGCCGATCAGCAGACCCGCACGGCGGGCCCGGCTGGAGACGGCGATCGAGCTGATGCTGTCACCGCCGAGCAGGAAGAAGTCGTCGTCGACACCGACCTCCGCCAGCTTCAGCACCGCCGCGAAGATCTCGGTGAGCAGCCGCTCCCGAGGGCTGCCGGGGGCCCGGGTGACCGTGGCCCGTACCGCCTGCGGGGCGGGCAGCGCGGCCCGGTCGAGCTTGCCGCTGGGCGTGAGCGGCAGCGCGTCGAGGACCACCCAGGCGCCGGGAACCATGGGGGAGGGCAGGGAGCCGGCCAACGCCTCGCGGAGGTCTGTCACCTCGGCGCCGCCGGCGGGCACGACGTAGGCGACCAGCGCGTCCTCCCGTACCGTCACGGCGGCCTGCGCCACCTCCGGCAGGCGTACGAGCGCGGCCTCGATCTCGCCGAGTTCGACGCGGTTGCCGCGCAGCTTGACCTGCCGGTCGGTGCGGCCCAGGTACTCGATCACCCCGTCCGCGCGCCGCCGGACCAGGTCGCCGGTGCGGTACATACGGCTGCCCGGCGGGCCGTAAGGGTCGGCGGTGAACCGCTCCGAGGTCAGCGCCGGGCGGGCGTGGTAGCCACGGGCGAGCTGGACGCCGGTCAGATACAGCTCGCCGGGGACGCCCTCGGGGACGGGCCGCAGACAGGCGTCGAGGACCCGGAGGCCGGTGTTCCACACGGGACGACCGATGGGCACGGACGCGCCCTGCTCCTCGTGGGAGGCATCGGGGGCGTAGGGGTGGTACGTGACGTCGACGGCGGCCTCGGTCGGGCCGTAGAGGTTGTGCAGCGGCACGCCCGTCAGCGCGTGCCAGCGGCGCGCGGCGGTGACCGGCAGCGCCTCGCCGCTGCTCAGCACGCGCCGCAGCGACACCGACCAGGCGGGGTCGCCGGTGACCTCGTCGTGCTGGAGGAAGGCCTCCAGCATCGACGGCACGAAGTGCAGGGTCGTGATGGCCTGCTCGCGTACGAGGCGCGCCAGGTAGGCGGGGTCGCGGTGGCCGTCGGGGCGGGCGAGCACCACGGTCGCGCCTTCGAGGAGCGGCCAGAAGAACTCCCACACGGACACGTCGAAGCTGGACGGCGTCTTCTGCAGCACGCGGTCGTCCGGGCCCAGCCCGTACTCGCCCTGCGTCCACGCCAGCCGGTTCACGATGGCGCGGTGGGTGACGACGACCCCCTTGGGGCGTCCGGTCGAGCCGGAGGTGTAGATCAGATAGGCGGGGTCGTCGGGGCATGCGGCGACGGGGGCGACGGGGTTCCCTACGGGTTCGTCGTCCGGGGTGTCGAGCAACAGCACTGAAGGAACGTTCCGCTCGGGCGGCCGGGGCGGTTCCGGCAGCCGGTCCGCCGTCGTGGACAGGGTGACCACCGTCGTGGCGCCGGAATCGGCGAGCATATGGGTCACCCGGTCGGCCGGATAGTCCAGGTCCACCGGCAGGTAGGCGGCACCCGACTTCAGCACCCCGAGCAACGCCACCATCAGCTCCGCCGAGCGCGGTACGGCGACCGCCACGAAGGCCCCCGGCCCGGCACCCCGGCCGCGCAGCCGGACGGCCAACTCCTCGGCGCGGGCGTTTAGTTCGGCGTAGCTCAGTTGCTCGCCCTCGAAGACGACGGCCGTCGCCCCCGGCGTCCGTGCGACCTGCGCGGCGAACGCCTCGGCCAGGGTGGTCTCCGGTACGGGGCGTTCCTCGCCGGCGGGATGGGCGCCGAGCGCCTCGTCGGGGGAGAGCAGCACGACAGAGGCGGCCGTACGGTCCGGTGCCTCGGCGATGGCCTCCAGGACACGGACCAGGCGGTCGCCGAGGGCACGGACGGTGTCGCCGTCGAGGCGTTCCGCGTGGTGCTTGAGCCGCAGGTCGAGCCGGCGCCCGGGCTTGACGACGAGGGCGAGGGGATAGTGCACGGCGTCGTGGAAGGCGTCGCCGGTGATCCGTACGGTGCCCGACGTGTCCCGGAGGTCCGACTCGGCGGGGTAGTTCTCGAACACCACGAGGGTGTCGAAGAGTTCGCCCGAGCCCGCGTGCCCGGTGAGCCGCTGGATCTCGGCCAGGCCCAGATGCTGGTGGTCGAGCAGCCGGGCCTGCTCCTCCTGGAGACGGACGAGCAGAGCGGCGAGGGACTCGCCGGGTGCCCAACGGAAACGCGTCGGGAGGGTGTTGATGAACAGGCCCACCATCGAGGCGATGCCGTCGACCTCGCCGTCGCGCCCCGAGACCGTCGTGCCGAACACGACGTCGTCCCGGCCGGTGAGCCGGCCCAGCAGCATTCCCCACGCGCCCTGGACCACCGTGCCGAGGGTGACACCGTGCTCACGGGCCCGCTCGCCGAGCCGCGCGGTGGTCCGCTCGGACAGTTCCACCCGCACCTGCTCCGGGTGTACGGGGGCTTCGTCGGCCGGAGCGCCGACCAGCCGCGTCGGCTCGTCCAGCCCGGCGAGCGCGTCCCGCCAGGCGTCGCGGGCGGCGTCGCGGTCCTGCTCGGCGAGGCGGCGCAGGAAGCCGCGGTACGGGGCGACCTCGGGCAGCGGGGGCGCGTCGTCGCCGTAGAACGCCATCAGTTCGCGGTGCAACACCGGCAACGACCAGCCGTCCGCCACGATGTGATGGAAGGTCAGTACCAGGCGGCTGCGCTCCTCACCGAGCCGCACCAGGGCGCAGCGCAGCAGCGGCGGTGCGGCCAGGTCGAAGCCCCGGGCGCGCTCGTCGGCGGCCACGGCCTCGCCCAGCGTCTCCCGCACCTCCCCGTCCTGCGACGCGAGGTCGACCTCCCGCCACGGCAGTTCGGCGTCCCGCGTGATGACCTGCACCGGAGTGCCGTCCGGACGCCGGCGGAAGGCGGCCCGCAGCGGCGCGTGCCGGTCCAGCAGGCGTTGCGCGGCCCGGCGCAGCACGGAGCCGTCGACCGGCCCGGCGAGATCGATTACCTGCTGGACGACATACGTGTCCCCGCCGGCGCCGCCGGTGAGGGAGTGGAAGAAGAAGCCCTGCTGAAGCGGGGTGAGGGGAAGCAGTTCCTCGACCGGCAGCGGGTGCGTGCCCTGGATCCCGGCGAGTTCGCGCTCGTCGACCTCCACCAGCGGCACATCGGCGGTGTGCTCGTCGACACGCTCGACGGCGGCCTTCGCCAGGGCCTCGACCGTACGGTGCCGGAACACCTCACGGGTGGTGAGCTTGAGGCCCGACTCCCTTGCGCGGATGAGGAGTTGGATGGCGCTGATGCTGTCGCCGCCGAGCGCGAGGAAGTCGTCCTCGGCCGTCACCGCGTCCAGCCCCAGCACCTCGGCGTACAGCGAGCACAGCAGCTTCTCACGGGGGGTGCGCGCAGCGCGGCCGGAGCTCATCACCGCGTAGTCCGGCGCCGGCAGCGCTCTCCCGTCGATCTTGCCGCTGGGAGTGACCGGCAGGGTGTGCAGCGGGACGAACGCCGAGGGGACCATGTAGTCGGGCAGCCACTCGGCGGCATGCCCGCGCAGGGTCCGCATCAGCGCGCCGACGTCACGGAAGGGCGCGGGCCGGTTGGCGTGCGGATAGGCGTCGGCCGTCCGGTAGAGCGGGCCGAAGTCGCCGTCCAGCGTGAACACCGCGTCGAACGCACCGTCGTCGGCGCTTCCGTTCCAGGTGAGCGCCGCCCGGCAGCCGTGCTCCGCCGCCAGCGCGTGCACGTCCTCCGGGTCGGTCCCGGGTGCCGCCTCCTGGCTGCTGCCCTCCAGCCGCCGCAGATCCGCCAGGTCGTCCGCGAGGCGCGCGTTGGGCACACCGGTCACGCGCAGCCCGCTCGGGCGCCCGGCCAGCAGCCGTGCCAGACCGTCGAGCCCGCCGACGGTCGACCAGCGCACCTCCGGCACTGCCCGAGGGGCCGCCGGAGCCCCGGCGCGCAGCACGACGTCGTACCGGTACCGGCTCAGCTCGTTGTGGTGTGTGGCCCGTTTGATGCGGATCTCGGCGTCGAAGCCGTCCAGCGCGGCGAAGAAGTCCGGGTCGAGAAGGAGTTCGCCCTCCCAGCGCACCGACCGCTCGACGGCCGCCCGCAGTGCGCTCTTGTCCTCGTCCTCGTCACCGGTCGCCCTCCGGGCCTCCACCGCCGCGCGCAGCGGGCGCAGCAGCCGCAGGTTGCGGACGTCGCCGACGAAGATCCGGCCGCCGGGGGCCAGCAGCCCCGACACCTGGCGCAGCACGTCGGTCAGGTACTCCCCGCTGGGGAAGTACTGGGCGACCGAGTTGATCACGACCGTGTCGAAGTACCCGGCCGGCAGCCCGTCGATGTCGTGGGCGGGCTGGGCCCGCAGCTCGACCTTCGCGGCCAGCTCGGCGTCGGCGTCCACCTGCGCGCGCAGGGCCGCCACGGCCCGTGCCGACAGGTCGGTGCCCCAGTAGGCCTCGCAGCCGGGCGCGATCGCGGACAGGATCAGGCCGCTGCCGACGCCGATCTCCAACACGCGCCGTACGCCGCCGAGTTCACGGATGCGTTCGACGGTCGCGGCCCGCCATTCGCGCATCTCCTCGACGGGGATCGGCGTGCCGTCGTACATGCTGTTCCAGCCCGCGTAGTTCTCGCGGAGGCCGGAACCGGCAGCGCCCTGTCCGCCCGCGTCCTCGGCGCCGGCCGCGCCGTAGAGGAGGTCGTGCAGCTCCTTCCACTCCTCGACCCGGGTGTCCGGGTCCGCGTCGCGGGGCCCGTCGAGGGCGGGGACGACATAGGCGGCGAGGCGGCGGTCGCCGGGCCGGTCCTCGCGGACGACCACGGTGACCTGGTCGACGGCCGGATGGCCGCGCAGCACCGACTCGATCTCGCCCGGTTCGATACGGAAACCGCGGATCTTGACCTGCGCGTCGGCGCGCCCCAGGAACTCCAGCCGCCCGTCGGCCCGCCAGCGGACCAGGTCACCCGTGCGGTAGAGCCGTTCACCGGGCTCTCCGAACGGATCGGCGACGAACCGCTCGGCGGTCAGATCAGGCCGCCCGAGATAGCCCCGGGCCAGGCCCGAGCCGCCCAGATACAGCTCGCCGGTGACCCCGGCGGGCACGGGCCGCAGGAACGCGTCCAGGACGTACGCCCGGGTCCCCGGGTCGGGCACCCCGATCGGGACGATCGCCCCGGCCGGGATGTCCGGATCGCACAGCCCGAGCGTGGAGTTGGTGGTGGCCTCGGTCGGGCCGTAGGCGTTGAACATCATCCGGCCGCGCGCGTACCGCCCCACCAGCTCGGGGGAGACGCGCTCGGTGCCCGCCAGCAGGGTCGCGTTCGGCGGGAGTCGCACGTCGTCGGGCATGGCGGCGAGCAGCGCGGGCGGGAGAATCATGAAGGTGATGCCGTGCGCGTTCGCGTAGTCGGCGAGGGGCGCGCCGGGCACCCGCCGTTCCGCCGGTACGACGACGAGGCGGCCACCGGACAGCAGCCCGAGGCACAGGTCCCAGAAGGCCACGTCGAAGCTGGGCGAGGCGAACTGCAGCACCCGGCTGTGCGGGCCGATGCCGAACCGCTCGCTCTGGGTGGCCACCAGCTTCGCCACGCCGCCGTGCGCCAGGACGACACCCTTGGGGCGGCCGGTCGAGCCCGAGGTGTAGATCACGTAGGCGGCGTTCAGGACGGTCAGGGGCGCCCCGCGGTCCGCTTCGGTGGGGTCGTGGGCCGGGCGCAGCGCCAACTCCGCGGCCGTGCCGGGCGAGTCCAGCTCCAGGACCGTCATGTCGTCGGCCGGGTCGGGGAGGTCCCGCGCGGTCTCCCCGGTGGTCACCATGCAGACGGGCCGCGCGTCGCCGAGCATGTACGCGATCCGGTCCGCAGGGTAGTCGTGGTCGATCGGCAGATAGGCGGCGCCCGCCTTCATGACGGCCACCTCCGCCACGATCAGCTCGGCGGAACGCGGCAGCGCCAGGGCGACGATCCGCTCGGGACCGGCGCCCCGGGCGATCAGCGCGTGTGCCAGACGGTTGGCGCGCTCGTCCAGCTCGGCGTAGGTGAGTTCCTCGTCCTCGAAGATCAACGCCACCGCGTCCGGCCGCTGCCGCACCTGCGCGGCGAACATCGCGGGCCAGGTGTCCGCGGGCACCGCGTGCGCGGTGTCGTTCCAGTCGAGGACGACCTGGCGGTACTCCTCCGGCCCCATCAGATCGAGACGAGCCACCGGCGTGTCGGGCCGGGCCAGCGCGTCGGTGAGGAGCGTCCGGTAGTGCCCGAGGAGCCGCTCGATCGTCGTCCCGTCGAAGAGACCCGGCGGGTACGACGCCCGCGCCGAGCCCTCGTCCACCTCCAGCAGCACGTCGACCGGGGCCGGCAGCTCCCCGGCGGGCCGCGCGCCCGTGGCGAACGCCGTGTTGAAGAACAGGCCGCCGCCACGCGTCGGCCGGGGCCGCAGCTCCTCCACCAGGAGGCCGACCGGCACCCGGTGGGTCTCCGCCTCCTGCCACGCCTGGGTCACCCGCCGCACCAACTCGGCGAAGGTGGGCTCGTGTTCGACGGACACCCGCAGCGGAAGCCCACCATGACCCACCGTCAGATCCGTCGCCCCGGTGTAGCGGTGCAACAGGGCGGCGAACGCCGCGAGTCGTACGGCGTCGGGGGCGTCCGGAACATCCGGCAGCACACGCGTCTCCCGTTCGGGAAGCGGCTGCGGCGGATGGGGCCGATCGGCGGGCAGTGAGATCTCCAGCGGAAGCGGCGAGAGCAACCGCCGCCAATGGGCCAGGACTTCCTCGGAACCGCACACAGCAGTGAGCCTCCCCAGCGGGTCGGGGTCCCGGCCCTGGGCCGGGGTCGCCGACATACTAAGGTAAGGGTTACCTAATTCACAGGGTGCTCATGGAGAGTTACCCACGAGACGGAACGGCAATCGACGGAAGACCTACAGTTCAACCCGCGCTCGCCCTACAGTTAAGGCAAGCCTCATCAAAGAAAGTTGAAGACGTGGGGACCTCGACGGTCCGGGCGGCGAAAGGCCCCCGCGCGGTACTGCTGCTGACGCTCTCGGGCGCGGCCCTGCTCACGCTGTGCGCCCTGTCGATGGCGTTCGGCGCGCTCGGCGTCCCCCTCGACCAGGTGTGGCACACTCTGCTCGGCGACGCCCCCGACACCCGTGTCGACACCGTCATCTGGTCCGTACGCCTGCCGCGCACCGCCCTCGGCCTCGCCACCGGCGCCGCGCTCGGCCTCTCGGGCGCGCTGATGCAGGCCCTGACCCGTAATCCGCTCGCCGACCCGGGCATCCTCGGCGTCAGCGCGGGCGCGGCCTTCGCGGTCGTCCTGTCGGTCGGGGTGCTCGGCATCGGCTCGCTGTACGGGTACATCTGGTTCGCCTTCGCCGGCGCGTTCGTCGCGAGCGTCCTGGTCTACCTCCTCGGCGGGCTCGGCCGGTCCGGCTCCACCCCGGTCAAACTCGCCCTGGCCGGGGTCGCCGTGACCTCCCTGCTGTTCTCGCTGACCAGCGCCATCGCCCTCACCGACCCGGACGCCCTCAACCGCTACCGCTTCTGGAACGCGGGCTCCCTCGCCAACCAGGACGAGGAGGTCCTGCTGCGGGTCCTGCCGTTCCTGGCGGTCGGCGCGATCCTCGCCCTCGCCAGCGCGCCGGCCCTCAACCGCCTTGCGCTCGGCGACGACGTCGCGAAGTCGCTCGGGCTCAAGCTCGGCCTGGTCCGTGTCCAGGGGGTCGTGGCCATCACCCTGCTCACCGGGGGAGCGGTCGCCGTCATCGGGCCCGTCGTCTTCGTCGGCCTGGTGGTCCCGCACATCGCCCGCGTCCTCGCCCAACTCGCCGGCATCGGCCCGGACCACCGCTGGCTGCTGCCGCTCTCCGCCGTACTCGCGCCCTGCCTCCTCCTGGCCGCCGACATCGCCGGCCGACTCATCGCCCGCCCGACCGAGGTCCAGGCCGGCATCCTGGTTGCCTTCATCGGCGGCCCCTTCTTCATCGCCCTGGTCCGCCGCCGACGCCTCGCGGAGCTGTGAACGATGACTTCTCGACCGTGGAGACACGGAGGTGTGGCCGGGGAGGCGGGGGGTGCGGTGGTTGTGACCGTCGGGCCTTCGGATGCGGTGGTAGTGACCGCCGAGCTGCGGGCTTCGCGGCCTGGGCTCACTGAGCCGTGGGGTGCGCGGCCTCTGGACGCCGAGTTGCGGGCTTCGCCGCCCGGGCTCACCGAGCCGTGGGCTTCGCGACCCGAGACAGCCGCGACACCCGCCACACCCGTGACAGACGAGGCGGGTACTGGCCAACTCATCGCCACCGCGCCCTCGATCGGCTGGTCCATGGTTCCCGAGCCGCGTATTCACCGGTCCATGGTCTTCGAGCCGGGTAACCGCCGCTCCCCGCTCCCCGCCCCGCGCAATCGCCGATCCACGGTCCCCGAGCCGTGCCACTGGCAACCCGGCGCCTACGCAACAGTGGCGCCGGCGGCCCATGACCACCGAACCCGTGGAGCTGTGAGCCGATGACCACCGAACTCGCGCCCGTGCCGCCCTCGAAGGGCGCCGTGGATCCGAGGCCCAGGCGCCGCACGGCCGACCGGATCGCCTTCCGGCTCCCGGTCCCGCCCGTGTCCGGTGTCGTACGTCCCCGGCTGCTGGCCGTCTGTCTGCTGCTCGCGGCCGCCGCGTTCCTGGCGTTCACCGTGGAGACCTCGATCGGGGACATCGCCCTCCCGCTCACCGATGTGATGCAGGCCCTGGTCGGCACGGGCGACCCCGCCACCGAGCTGATCGTCCACGAACTGCGGCTGCCGCGCGCCCTGGCCGGACTGCTCGTCGGAGTCGCCTTCGGCGTCTCCGGCGCCCTCCTCCAGACGGTCACCCTCAACCCGCTGGCCAGCCCCGACATGATGGGCATCACCCAGGGCGCCGGCACGGCGGTCGTCGCCGGGATCGTCCTCGGCTGGGACGGCGGCCTCGGCACCCAGGCCCTGGGCCTGCTCGGCGCGCTGACCGCCGGTCTGCTGGTGTACGTCCTGGCCTGGAAACGCGGCACCACCGGCTACCGCATCGTCCTCGTCGGCATCGGCATGGCCTGGATCTGTACGAGCGTCACCGACTACCTCATGGCCCGCGGCCAGCGCTTCCAGGCACAGGCCGCCCTCGGCTGGCTCGTCGGCAATCTCAACGGCCGCACCTGGGAACAGATCGGCCCGCTCGCCGTCACCATGGCCGTGCTGCTGCCCCCGGCGATCCTGCTCGGCCGGCAGATCCGTGTTCTGCAACTCGGGGACGACGTCGCCCGGGGCCTCGGCACCCGTGTGCAGATCGTCCGCGTGGCCGTCCTGCTCATCGCCGTCGTACTCGTGGCCTTCGGCACCGCCACCGCCGGGCCCGTCGCCTTCGTGGCGCTCGCCGCGCCCCAGGTCGCCCAGCGCCTGGCAGGCACCCCGTTCCCGCCACCCGTCGCCGCGGGGCTCACCGGCGCCGTACTGGTGCTCGTGTCCGACCTCGTCGCCCGGAAAGTCATCCCGGACACGGAACTTCCGGTCGGGGTCGTCACCGGTGTGCTCGGCGCACCCGTACTGCTGTGGCTGCTCATCCGCGCCAACCGCGCCGGTTCAGGAGGCTGAAGACGTGTCATCGAAGTACGAACCGGCCACCGCGCGCGACAGCCGCGCCGACAACGGCGCCGGCGACCGCGCCGCAGGACACGGTGGCCACCCCGCCGGGCCCGGTGGCCACCCCGCCGGACCCGCGGACCGCACCACCGGGCCCGGCCGCGACCGCACCACCGGCCCCGGTGGCAGTCCCGCCCGTCCCGTCGACGGCCCCGACCTGCGCGCCGAGGGCCTGCGCCTGGCCTACGACGACCGGATCGTCGTCGACGGCCTCGACCTGGCGATCCCCACCGGCCGGGTCACCGCGATCGTCGGCGCCAACGCCTGCGGCAAGTCCACCCTGCTGCGCGCCCTGGCCCGGCTGCTGACCCCCAAGGCGGGCGCCGTCCATCTCGACGGCCGCTCGGTGCACTCCATCCCGACCCGTACGCTCGCCCAGAAGCTCGGCATCCTCCCGCAGACCCCCGTCGCGCCCGAGGGCCTGACCGTCATCGACCTGGTGGGACGCGGGCGTTCACCGCACCAGACCTGGTGGCGGCAGTGGTCGCGGAGCGACGAGGAGGCCGTGCACGAGGCGCTCGCGGCCACCGCCATGACCGACCTCGCCCACCGGCCCGTCGACGAACTCTCCGGCGGACAGCGGCAACGCGCCTGGATCGCCATGGCCGTCGCCCAGGGCACCCCCGTGATGCTGCTGGACGAGCCGACGACCTATCTCGACCTCGCCCACCAGATCGACGTCCTCGACCTCGTCACCGACCTCAACCGGCACCAGGGCCGCACCGTGGTCATGGTGCTGCACGACCTCAACCAGGCCTGCCGGTACGCCGACCACATCATCGCCATGAAGGGCGGGCGCATCGCCGGAGAGGGCGCCCCCGCCGACGTCATCACCGCCGCGACGGTCGAGGACGTCTTCGGCCTGCGCTGCGTCGTCGGCGAGGACCCCGTCAGCCGCACCCCCATGGTCATCCCGATGGGCCGCCACCACGAGGGCACGGACTCCGCCGAGGTGTCCGTGTCGGGCACCACCGGTTGACGGAGAACCGGCGGCGCCGCGCTCCTGACCTACGGGCGGGCCGTCAGGTAACCGCCCATCGTGCGGAAGTAGTCCGTCGCCGCGTGCTCCGTGCCGTCCTCCGTCCGCACCCGCTCGACCACCAGTCCCGGCAGCCGCCCGGAGCGCGCCTCGGCACCGGCGACGATGACGACGCCGTCGCCCTCCCGGATGAAGATCCGGCCCGGCGTGCCGCCGTAGCGTCCCTCGGAGACGGTGGCCGAGATGATCCGGAGGCGTTCCCCGCGGTGGTGGGTGAACGCGTTCGGATACGGGTCGGATTGCGCCCGCACGAACCGTTCCAGGTCCTCCGCGGGCCATGTCCAGTCGATGCGGCTGTCCTCCAGGGACCGCTTGTGGAAGAAGCTCGACCGGGAGCGGTCCTGTGCCGTCCACACGGCCTTGCCGGAGGCGATGAGTTCGAGCGAATCGGTGACGAGCGGGCCGATCAGGTCGACCGTGCGGTGGAACAGGTCCGTGGCCGTGTCGTGCGGCCCGACCGGCACCGAGCGCTGCAACAGCACGTCGCCCATGTCGAGTTCGGCGTCCATGCGGTGGGCGGTGACACCGACCTCCTTCTCCCCGTTGATGAGCGCCCAGATGAGGGGGGAGAAGCCGGCGTACTGCGGCAGCAGCGAGTCGTGGATGTTGAGCGTGCCGTGCGGCGGCAGGTCGAAGATCTCGGGCGGCAGCCAGGTGCGCCAGTTGTTGGCCACGATGAGGTCCGGATCGGCCTCCTTGAGGGTGCGCAGAAGCTCGTCGTCGCCCGGCCGGTTGCGCAACAGCACCGGCACACCGTGCTGTTCGGCGAGATCGGCGACCGAGTCGCTCCAGATTTTTTCGTACGCGTGATCGCTCTTCGGATGGGTGACGGCAAGTATCACATCGTGTCCGGAGTCCAGCAGAGCCTGCAGCGTTCGGTGTCCCCAGGTCTGGTACCCGAACATGACGACCCGCATATGAGCCCTCCTCAGCCGTTGCTAGGTAAGGCTAACCTTATCTAACATGTCTCTGCTTGGGGGAGGCTGTGTTCCAGCTTGGGAATCTCTGTGACCCCTGTCTATGGGAGGCGATGACGCGGTGACGACGCTGCAGACCGGGCCTGACTCCATCTACGACGTACTGGGTATCGGGTTCGGTCCATCGAATCTCGCACTCGCCATCGCGCTCCACGAACACTCCGTCAACTCCGTTGACGGGGAAGGGCTTCGGGTCGGCTTCCTGGAGAGACAACCCCGGTTCGGATGGCATCGGGGCATGCTCATCGACGACGCCACCATGCAAGTGTCCTTCCTGAAGGACCTGGTGACGATGCGTGATCCCACCAGCGACTTCAGCTTCCTGTGCTATCTGCGGGACCGGGGTCGACTCGTCGACTTCCTCAACCTGAAGACGCTCTTCCCGCTGCGCATCGAGTTCCACGACTACTTCGAGTGGGCCGCCGCCCGGGTCTCCCACCTCGTCGAGTACTCCGCCGAGGTCGTCTCCGTGCGCCCCGTCACCCGCGACGGCGAGATCCGCTACTTCGACGTCACCAGCCGCGTACCGGGCGAACCGGAACGCCTGACCGTCCGCCGCGCCCGCAGCATCTGCGTCGCCACCGGCCTGGAACCGCACCTTCCGCCCGGCGCCGCCCTCTCCGAACGGGTCTGGCACAACAGCGAGTTGCTGCCGCGGGTCGAGCGTGCCCGGCGCTCCGGACAGCCGGTACGCCGCGCCGTCGTCCTGGGCGCCGGCCAGAGCGCGGCCGAGGCCGTGGACTACCTCCACCGCAACTTCCCCGAGGCGGAGATCTGCTCGGTCTTCGCCAAGTACGGCTACACACCCGCCGACGACAGCCCCTTCGCCAACAAGATCTTCGATCCCGCGGCCGTCGACCTGTACTACGGCGCGCCCCGCGAGGTGAAACAGTCGCTCTTCGACTACCACCGCAGCACCAACTACTCGGTCGTGGACATGGACTTGATCGAGTCCCTGTCCCGGGCCATGTACCAGGAGCAGGTCCAGGGCCGGGAACGGCTGCGGATGCTGAACGTCTCCCGGCTGCGCGAGGTCGAGGCGGGCACGGACGACGTCAAGGTGACCGTGGAGTTCCTGCCGACCGGGGAGCGCGAGATCCTCTCCTCCGACCTTCTCGTCTACGCCACCGGTTATCAACCCCAGGGCCTCGGTGACAACTTGGGGGAGGTAGGCAAACTCTGTCTGCGCGACGACGAGGACGCCCTGCGGGTCGGCCGCGACCACCGGGTGGCCACCGCCCCCAACGTCACCGCCGACATCTACCTCCAGGGCGGCACCGAACACACCCACGGCCTCACCTCGACCCTGCTGTCCACCACGGCCGTACGCGCCGGGGAGATCTGCGCCTCCCTCCTCGCACGCCGTGCGACGGTCTGACGGCGTCGGAGGGGTGACCGGAAGGGATGACGAAGGGGTGATGGAGGGATGATGTCGGACCGGATGCGTGTGAACAGGCACCGGAACGGACGGAGGCCGTCCTGATGTGGGCGGACGGGCCGCGCGGATAGGGTCGACGCGTGCGTCTGTTCGCCGCCGAGACACTGCTGCCGGTCGACGCGGCGCTCGCGGTGGCGCTCACGGTCCTGCTGATCGTGGCCACCGCGGTCACCGCCGTCTTCCGGCTGTCCCCGGACGGCGCGTACGGCCGGGCCCGCGAGATCGTGATCGCCGGTCTCAGGGCGACCGCCCAACTGGCCGCCGTCTCCGTGGTGATCGGCTGGGCCGTCCACCACACGGCGGCCCTGCTCGGCTTCCTGTTCCTGATGTTCGCCGTGGCGACCCGTACCGCCGGCCGTCGCGTCACCGCCAACCGCACCTGGTGGTGGGCGGCCCTGCCCCTCGGCGCCCCCGTGGCCCCCGTCGTCGCCGGACTCGTACTGGCCGACCTGCTCACCGTGCCCGGCATCGCCATCGTCCCCGTCACCGGCATCCTCATCGGCGGGGCCCTCACCGCGACCGTGCTCGCGGGCCGCCGCGCCCTGGACGAACTCACCCAGCGCCACGGCGAGGTGGAGGCCTGCCTGGCGCTCGGCTTCCTCGACCGCGACGCCCGCCTCGAAGTGGTCCGCGCGGCTGCCTCCGACGCCCTGCTGCCCGCCCTCGACCAGACCCGCACGGTCGGCCTCGTCACCCTGCCCGGCGCCTTCGTCGGCATGCTCCTGGCCGGCGCCTCACCCGTAGTCGCCGGCGCCGTCCAGGTGTTCGTCCTCATCGCCCTGCTCGCCGTCGAGGCACTCTCGGTAGCCCTCACCGTCGAACTCGTCGCCCGCCGCAGAATCCACCGGGACGCCGACCCGACCAGCCCCGGAGCTCGCCGTCCGACCGGCCCGGCCACCGGCTGACCCGGGGCGGGCGTCGTACGGCGTCCACCCTGCCACCGGCGGCACGCGGCGGCCCCCCACCTGCGGCCGGCGCCCACACCTACCGGTGGTCGGCGTCCGTGTCGACCGCACCCCGCCGCCGTACCCCCTTCGCCAGCACCCCGCCCAGGAACCCGGTCACCAGCCCCCACACCACGGCGAGCCCCAGCGCCGTCCAGGTCCGGGGCCGCAGGAACAGTTCGCCGCCCAGGTCGCCGCCGAGGTCGCCGATGCCGAGCACCGACAGCCCGTAGTGCGCGGAGATCCGGCCGACGAGACAGACCATCAGGACGGTGAGCACCAGGGCGGCCGCCATGTGCACGGCGTGCTGCCACAGCCGCACCCGGGCCGGGGAACGGGCCGCCATCACGAATGCGGCGAGCAGCAGCAGGACCGCGTTCACGACCACCAGCCACCACACCCGGTCGTCGTACTCGGCCAGCGAGCTCAGGTTCAGGGTGGAGACGTCGGGCCCGCGCAGCACCTCGTCCAGGAGCTTCGGCATCGGCAACCCGAAGGGCCCCTCGACCTGGCCGTCCCAGGTCGCCCCCAGACCGATCGTGAAGGTCAGCCAGACGACGTTCGGCAGGCCCAGCAGGATCACGGCGGCCGTCTCGGCGGCGTGCCCACGGGTCACTGCCACCACCACCGCGATCACCAGCCCAAGGGCGACGTACGCCAGCAGCAGCCCCACCATCGCGTACGCGGCCGGGCGTACCGACTCCTGGAACCGCAGCAGCCGTGCCGGGAGCGGGGCACCGCGCGACACCAGCAGCGCCAGGACGAGGACGCCGGCGAGCCAGAGCAGCCCGAAGAGGAGCGTCGGTGCCATGGCCGTCTCGAATCCCACGTCGGCGGAGACGCCGAAGAAGTCGGCCACCTCGCCGAGCGGGATGTCGAAGGTCTGCCGGGCCGCGAGCGCGAGGCCGACCAGCGCCGCCAGCCACAGGGCGGCGATCCGGGCGGCCCAGCCCGCCAGTTCGGCCGACCCCGCGACCGCCCGGTGCCGCAGGGGCCGCAGGAACCCGGCGGCGATCACCAGCGCGCCGACGAGGGTCACCGACAGCGGGATCACGGTCAGGCCCGCCTCGGTCTCGGCGATGGACCCGGCTTCGCCGGAGAGCTCGATGGTGCCGCCGACCGCCGTCACGACCGTGGCCGCGACGACACGGGGGAACGCGTTGTCCGGGAGGTCCGCCGCACCCGCCGCCCACAGCCCCAGCGACGCCGTCACGATCATCGCGAGAAGCCCGGCCAGGACCGTGCCGAGGGCCTGGAGCCAGCCGTGCCGGGCGACCGCCCGCTCCGGTGCTGTCGTCCGCTGAGGACGCAGGGTCTGGGGACTCACTCTTGCCACGCTAAGCACGGCGAAGGCACTCCGCGCGCCGGGAGGACCAGGCCTCCTTCGGCCGGGGGGCGGCGTCCCCCGGCTTGCGAGCGACAAGGGACCAGAGCACACAATGGGCCTGTTGTGTGAGAAAACGGCATAGAAGCTGCAAGTCGCCGCAGAATCCCTACGGCGGGAGAAGACCCGTGAGCGTCGATCAGCCGTCCTCCGGCCGCCCGACAGGACCGCCCTCCGGCCCCCTGTCCGGGCCGTCGCGACCCGGCCCCACCCCGCACGGCCCGACGCGGCCGGGCGGCGAGGTACCACCGGAACCGCCGAGCGACGCCTCGGGCCCGGGCGGAACCGCTGGCGGTCCGGGAGGACCAGGCGGACCGGGCGGATCTGGCGGCGGGCCAGGAGGACCGGGCGGGGGCTCCGGCGATTCCGGGCCGGGGCCCGGCGGCCCCGGCCGTCCGTGGTGGCGGTCCGGTCCCCGGATCGCCCTGATGGCCGTCGCGGCCGCCGTCGCGGTGATCCTGATCGTGGTCCTCACCCGCTCCGGCGACTCGGGCGACGCCGCCGACGGTGAGGTCTTCCTCCAGGCCGCGGGCAAGACCGGCCCCGACCCGTTCACCGAGTCGACGGCGACGGACAGTTCCACCCCTCCCGAGACCCCCGCGGCGACACCGAGCAGATCGGAACCCGCCAACGTGACGCGTGCCGTGGACGGTTCGGCCCCCGGCCTCTACGGCGGCACCCGCAACGTCGCCAGCTGCGACGTCGAGAAGCAGATCAAGGTGCTCCAGGCCAACCCCGCCAAGAACGAGGCGTTCGCCTCCGTCGCCGGCGTCAAGTCCTCCGACGTGCCCGCCCACCTGCGCTCGCTCACTCCGGTGCAGCTGCGCATGGACACCCGCGTCACCAACCACG
The DNA here is from genome assembly GCF_053592095.1 of Streptomyces sp. NPDC002787. Taxonomy (NCBI): domain Bacteria; kingdom Bacillati; phylum Actinomycetota; class Actinomycetes; order Kitasatosporales; family Streptomycetaceae; genus Streptomyces; species Streptomyces sp. NPDC002787. Next base: position 102,323 of record NZ_JBSFVC010000010.1, read on the forward strand.
GCTACCGCGACGGCGCCGCCACCAGCTACCAGGCCGTCCTGCAGGCCGGGACCGCCGTCCTCGTCGACGACCGAGGGGTGCCCCGGGTGCGCTGCGCCTGCGGCAACCCGCTGAAGCCACCGGTCGCCCTGAAGACCACACCCGAGCCGAAGGGCGACTCCTGGCCCTCGTACCGGCCGCAGAACGTCGTGGTCGTCGAGCCCTCGACGGTGATCATCAACGTCTTCGTCCTCTACGATCCCGAGCGCGACGACTGGTTCACCCGGCCGAGGGGCGACACGGGCGGGAAGGACAAGAAGACCACCCCACCCGTCAACCAGCCCTCGCCGTCGGTGTCGACGTCGTTCTCCGAGGAACCGCCCTCCAAGTCGCCCGAGCCGTGCCCCCCGACTCCGGGCGCCAAGCGCGAGAACGCCGACCCGTGCCCCTCGTCGTCCTCGGTGGCACCCTCCACCCCGACCCCGTCGAAACCGGAGACGGAGACCTCCGCACCCGAGCCCGAGCCGAAGCCGGAGAGCCCCGAGACGGCCGACTCGCCGGACGACACCACGACGAGCGAGTCGGCCCCCCTCGACCGGGTCCCGGAGGCGATCGGGGCCCCGGCCTCCTGACCGGTCACCGAGGCAGTCCGGGCCCCGCGTGGCTCACTCGTCGATCGCCGACCCGAACAGCGGGTCCACGTAGGGCGCCCCGAGCGACGCGCCGTTGTACGTCCACGACCCCGAGGCCATGATCGCGTCCGCGCCCGCCGGGAACACCCACACATGACCGTCCCCGGTGTTCTCGCCCGGCGCGGCGGCCAGCAGTCCGAAGCGGCCGTCGCCGTTCGGGTCCGTCAGCCGGACCTGGGCACCCCACTTGTCGCCCTGCCGGGCACCCCGGCGTACGCGGACGGCGCGGTGGCGATCGCCGCGCCGGAGACGAGAAGAAAGGTGGCCGCCGCGAGGGCGGCCGAACGGTTCTTGCGCATGTACGGCTCCAGACGGAAAGGACGGCCGGGCAGCGCGGGGGTGTCCGGAAAGGGCCCGTTCCTTGTCCGGCGCCCTGTTCGACGACGGATGGGGGGCGAGGGTTGCACGGGAGTGCACAGCACTTGAGGAGGCTCTTCCTCCGGGTGCGGCCCGGGTCCCTACTCGGCGAGTGCCGCCCGCGCCGCGACCGCGTCGTCCGGGTCCCAGCCCTCCCTCGGCACGGCGGCCAGCAGCAACCGCGTGTACGGGTCGGCCGGTTCGCCGAGCACCCGGTGTGTCGGCCCCTGCTCGACGACCTGTCCGCGCCGCATGACCAGCACCTCGTCGGTGATGTGCTGGACCACGGCGAGGTCATGGCTGACGAAGACCAGGGCGACACCGGTGTCGCGGCGGATCTCGTCGAGGAGGTGGAGGATCTGCGCCTGGATCGACACATCGAGGGCGGCGACCGCCTCGTCCAGTACCAGCACCCGAGGCTGGACGGCGATGGCCCGGGCGATGGCCAGCCGCTGCCGCTGCCCGCCGGACAGTTGCCGGGGCCGCGCGTCGTACTCCCGGGCGCCGAGCCCCACTTGATCGAGCAGTTCGGCGGCGAGCCCTTCCTCCCGGCCGTGCAGCCGCAGTGCCGTGCGCAGACACTGCCCGGCCGTCAGCCGTGGGTCGAGCGAGATGTACGGGTCCTGGAAGACCATCTGGATCTCGCGGGCCCTGGCCAGCCGGGTCTCCCGGCGCCTCGGGGCACGGGCTTCCCTCGGGCGGCCGTCGACCGCGACCGTGCCCGAGTCGGGGCGTACCAGCCCGACGAGCATCCGGGCCACGGTCGTCTTGCCCGACCCGGACTCCCCGACGATGCCCAGGCAGCCGCCGCGAGCCACCGTGAACGACACGGACTCGGCGGCGGTGAGACGCCCGAGCCCCGGCAGGGGGTAGGTCTTGCACAGCTTGTCGACGACGAGCGGGGCACCGCCGGCCGGATGCGTGCTGAGGGGGGTGTCGGTCATGTCGTCGTGGTCCTTTCCGCGGCGACGACGGACCCGGCGGCGGCCGGAACGCGCCGACAGGCCGCCGACCCCCCGTCCGGCAGTGTCACCGCCTCCGGCCGCCAGGTCTCGCAGTCGGGCTGGGCGTCGGGGCAGCGGGGCGCGAACGGGCAGCCCGGGAAGGTGTCGCCGAGGGACGGCGGACGGCCCGGGATCGGCAGGAGGGGCCGTGCCGTCTCGCCCAGGGTCGGCGAGCAGGACAGCAGGCCACGGGTGTAGGGGTGCGTGGGGTCGTCGAAGAGGGCTCCGGCGGTGCGCTCTTCGACGACCCGGCCCGCGTACATGACGTAGACACGGTCGCAGTACGCGGCGGCCAGGTGCAGGTCGTGGGTGATGAAGAGCAGCCCGGCCCCGGTCTCGGCCCGCAGGAGGCGCAGTTGGGCGAGGATCTCGGCCTGGGTGGTGACGTCGAGCGCGCTCGTCGCCTCGTCGGCCAGCAGCAGCCGGGGCCGCGCCGCGAGCGCTCCGGCGATGACGACGCGCTGGAGCATGCCGCCGGACAGTTCGTGCGGACGCTGCCGCAGCCGGTGTTCCGGGTCGGACAGACCCACGGCGGCGAGGAGTTCGACGGCCGTCTTCCGGTCGGCTCCGCGTTCGCGGAGGAAGTCGCCGATGCGGCGTACGGGGTTGAGGGCGGCCCGTGGGTCCTGGTGGATCATCGCGACGGTACGGGCGCGGTGGCGCCGCAACTCCTCCCCGGTCAGGGAGAGGACGTCCGCGTCGCCCATCCGTACGGTGCCCGAGACGCCCGCCCCGCCGGGCAGCAGCCCCAGCGCGGCCTTCGCGGTCGTCGACTTGCCGGAGCCGGACTCGCCGACCAGGCCGACGACCTCACCCGGGGCGACCCGCAGGGAGACGTCGTCGAGGGCCGGGCGCGCGGCACCCGGGATCGCGACGGTCAGGTGATCGATGGTGAGCAGCATCAGCCCTGCCTTCCGAGCCGGTCGGCCGCCCGGACACCGACCACGTTGAAGGACACGACGACCGCGGCGATGGCCGTGCCCGGGACGAGAGCGGGCAGCAACGCGCCCTGGACGACGGCAGCCTGCCCCTCCTGCACCATCAACCCCCAGTCCGAACTGGGTGGTTGGGCTCCGAAGCCGAGGTAGGAGAGGGTGGCCAGCGACATCAGCGCCTCTCCGAAGAGCACCACCAGATAGCCGGTCACCGCCCGGCCGAGGTTCGGCACCAGATGGAACGCGCAGATCCGGGCGCCTCCCATGCCCTGCACCCGGTAGGCGTCCACGTACGGTTTGCGGGCCTCGGAGAGGGCGAGGGAACGCGTGTACTTGGCGACGGTCGGTGTGTACGCGAGGCCGAGGGCCAGCACGGACGTGGTCATACCGGTGCCGAAGACGGCGATGATCAGGACGGTGAACAGCAGCCCGGGGAAGGCGTACATGACGTCCGTGACCCGGGAGACGAAGGCGTCGACCCAGCCGCCGCGCCACGCCGCGAGCACCCCGAGCGTGACGCCGAGCAGTGCGGCCACCGCGAGCAGCACCACGGGAGCGACCAGGCTGGTGCGGGCCCCGTACAGGACCCGCGAGAGCAGGTCCTGCCCGGAGGCGTCCGTGCCCAGGAGATGGTCGCCGCTGGTGCCGGCGAGCGACGCGGACAGGTCGATCGCGTCGGGCGCGTACGGCGCGAGGAGCGGTGCCAGCGCTGCGGCCAGGACGACCAGGGCCAGGAATCCGGCGGCGACCGTGACGCCGAGGGGACGGCGGGACCGTACCCCGACCGGGGCGAGTGTGAGGGTGGTCATGCGGTGCGGGCCTCCTCGCGGACGCGCGGATCGAGGAGCGGATGGACCAGGTCCACGACGGTGGTGACGGCGATGTAGCCGGTGACCATCAGCAGCAGGACGGCCTGGGCGACGGGGAAGTCATGGGTGTTGATCGCGCCGACGAGCAGCGAGCCGATGCCGCTCATCCCGAACGCGGTCTCCACGACGACCGTCCCGGCGAGCATCCCCGCCATGACCAGACCGCACATGGTGATGATCGGGCCGAGCGCGTTGCGCAGCACATGGCGGCGGACGATGTCGCGTTCCGGGATGCCGGAGGCACGGGCCGCCTCGACGTGGTCGGAGGCGGCGGCCTCCGCCATGGCCTGCCGGGTGACCCGGCTGATCAGGGCGAGCGCGCCGAGCGCCAACGACAGCGCGGGCAGCGTCAGATGGTGCACGGTGCCGGCGAACCCGTCGCCGCTGCCGGTCACCGGGAACCATCTAAACCGCACCCCGAACACGGACACGAGCGCGATCGCGGCGACGAACGACGGCACGGACGCGGCGAGCGTGGTCCCGCCCACCACCGCCGAGTCCACCCATGTGGACTGCTTCACCGCCGCCAGGACGCCCGCGCCCACCCCGAGGACGACGAAGAGCAGCGTGGCGTAGGCGACCAGGCCCAGGGTGGTCGGCAGCCGGGCCGTGAGCAGGTCGGACACCTGGTCGCTGTACTTGAAGGAGCGGCCGAGGTCGAGGTGGAGGCAGTCCCACAGCCAGCGGCCGTACTGCACGACCAGCGGCTCGTCCAGGTGGTACTGGGCCCGGACGGCCGCGAGCCGCTCGGGGGTGAGCTTGTCGCGGCCGCCGGCCAGGAAGACGGCGGGGTCTCCGGGCGCCGCGTACACGGCGGCGAAGATGACGAACGAGGCGGCGAAGAGCGTGGCCAGGAATCCGGCCAGCCGCCGCGCGATACGGGCGGGCATTGTGGGCTCAGCCCTTCTTGGCGCCGAGCCCGGCCGCCCACGGGTAGTAGAGATACGCCTGGGAGGCGGGCGCCCCGGTCAGCCTTTCGCTCAGCACCAGCACCGAGGGCACCTGAGCGACGGGGATCCACACGGCGGCGTCCGCGAACAGCTTCTGCACGTCGACGGCGAGGGCCGCCCGCTCGGTGTCGTCGAGGGTGCCCAGCGCCCGGCGCACCTTCTCGTCGTACGTGGCGTCCTCGTAGCCGACCCAGTTGTTGGACGAGTCGGACAGCCCGTTGTCGTAGAAGCCCATCGGGTCGGACTTGGAGATGTACCAGTCCGCGACCAGCACATCGATCTCGGCACGGGCCTGCGGATCGCTGTAGAACTCCTCGAACTGCGCGGCCGGCACCGTCTTGATCGTGGCCTTGACCCCGATGCGCTGGAGGGCGGCCCGTACGGCGTTGGCGACGACGGTACGGCCCTGGGTGGCGTCCGTGCCGATGACGATCGGCTCGCCGGGTGCCCCCGCCTCCTTGACCAGCTCCTTGGCCTCGGCGATGTCGTCGGCGTCCGGCGAGGCGGGTGCGGTGGCCGCCAGCTCCTTCTGCGCGGCGGCGAACTCGTCCTTGGCATAGCCCCAGGAACCCGAGCCGACCGGGCTCGCCCACGGCTCCACGTACCCGCCGTACCCCGACGTGGCGATACCCGCCCGGTCGAGCGCCAGCGACAGGGCCCTGCGGATCTCCGGGTCCTTCAGCCCGCCCCGCTCGGTGGGGATGAGGTCGATGGTCGCGGTCGAGGGGCCGTAGTACTGGGCGAGCCCCTCGACGCCACCCAGGGCGGAGGCCGTGTTGGGCGACTCGGCGAACGTGCCGTCGGCCGCTCCGGTCTTCAGCGCGTTGACCAGGGCGCTGTCGGACGCCCAGCGGAAGACGACCTCCTGGGTGAGCGGCTTCTCGCCCCAGTAGCCGTCGTGGGCACGGATGGTGATCGAGTCACCGGACTTCCAACCGCTCAGCTCGTACGGTCCCGAGCAGGCGTCGCTCTGGCCCGGCGTACCGAAGTCCTCGCCTGCCTGCTCCACCTGCTCCCTGTTCCAGACGATGCCGGCGTCACCGGCGAGCGCCTTGGTGAACAGGGCGTCGGGCTTCTTGAAGCGGATGGTGATCTCGGCGTCGCCGGTCTTCTCCATGGAGGCGACGTTGGGGAACTCGTCGCTCTGCTCCATGTCGGGGTCGGCGTGCCGCTTCAGGCTCCACAGCACGTCGTCGGCGGTGAGCTTCGAGCCGTCGTGGAAGGTCACCCCCTCGCGGACGGAAAGGACGAGGGTCTTGTCGTCGGGGGTGGTGGCCTTCTCGGCGAGGAAGGGCTTGATCGTCATGTCGGGCTGGAGCTGGTAGAGCCGCTCGCAGACATTGGTGAGGACGACGCGGCCGGCGCTGGTGCCCTGGGTGTCGAGGTCCAGGGAGTCGGGTTCGTCCTCCAGCAGCCAGTTCACCTTCTCCACGGCGCCCTGGGCGGCGGGGGTCGTCGCGGTGAGCTTCAGTTTCGCGGCGTCGGCCGGTGCGCCGCCGGTCGCGGCCGTGTCGGCGCCGCTGCAGCCGACGGTCGTGAGAAGACCCGCGACGGCCAGCCCGGCGGTCACCGCTCTCCGTGTGTTCGTTGTCTTCGTCCTCGTCATCGCCATCGGGATGAACTCCTGTGCTCTCAGCTGGGACAGTCGGTGGAGGGGGTGCCGTGCGGGCCGTCGTAGAGGTTCCAGGGCAGGTGCTGGTAGTCGCGGTCGCAGGGGGTGCCCGCCGTGACGTGGTAGTCGCCGCTGGTCAGGTCCACGCAGGAGGAGACGAGCGTGGTCCAGTGCTCCACGACGGGCCTGCGGGTGTCGGGGTGGGTGCAGAGCGACTCGGGCAGTCCGAGGTGGTCGGACATGGCCTGCTTGATGAGCTTGCGGGACTCGTCGGGCCCGGTGGAGCCGCGCAGCGCCCTCAGACCCTGCTCGGCGCGGGGTACGCGCACCAGCGAGTCGGAGGACAGCGGGCGGTAGCCGGCGGCGATGGCCGCGGGGACTCCCGCCTGGTAGTGGTTGCCGTGCACCAGGAGTCCGTCCCGCGCGTGCAGCCAGCCGTGCCCGGCGGGAGTGGTCTCCAGGTCGACGGCGAAGCCCTCGCGGCAGGTCAGCAAGGCGTTGGAGGCGATGTGCGCACGGGTGCGGCACAGCACGTCGAGGGCGTCCGTGATGCTCGCCTGGTCCAGCACACTGCGGCGTACGACGGTCTGCGGCAGGCCGACCGTGTCGTCGAAGCGCCCGCCCAGACCGTTGGCGTTGAGCGCGATGCCCGCCGAGTTGGCGCCCTGCCGGCCGACCTGACCGGCCTCGACCTGCATGATCAGGGTCGGTGCGGGTGGCTGCACGATCCGCAGCATGACGACCGTGTCGCTGGCGCCCGCCCGCCAGTCCCAGTTCTGCCCGGCCCACACATGGCCGTCGCCGCTGGCGGGCCCGTACAGCGCGAACGAGGTGCAGCCCTCGACCCGTTCCTCGGCGACCGTCTCCGTCTCCGACTCGGGCGCGGACATCTCGGCGAACGACTGGTCGTAGAGGACCTCGCCACGGGCGTTGAGCGCCAGCACGTCCAGCAGGGTCACGCCGGCCCCGTCGGCGATGCCCCGCATCTCCTCCAGCAGGTGCGGCGCGTACGAGGCCACCGGCTCCTGCCAGCGGGTGGCGCGGGCGGTGACCTGGTCCCAGGTCAGCCCGGCGGCGTGGCCGAAGGCCTCCTCGTAGTAGGCGAGCGCCGCGTGCAGTTGGGGCCGGACGGCCTCGCCGTACTGCCGTCCGCGCTCCAGGGGAGCGCCGGAGATCTCGACCAGGGGGAGAAAGCGGGATGAGGGGGCTGCCAGGGCAGAGGGGGATGCCATTCTTCTCCTCGCGACGGAGAGCTGCCCGTACCCACGACGTGCTGTAACGTCGGTTACGGGAATCTCTCCTCTTGGAATGCGTTGTCCAGGAGAGTAACGGTCGTCACAAGGAAGTCAATGTCTGTAATGAAAATTTCAGATCACGGGGATCTCGGAGAGGGCCTGGCCCGGCTCCGGGCGGCGGTCCGTGACCACTGGGAGAGCCTCTCCGCCTCCGAGCGCGCGGTCGCCCAGTACCTCGCCAGCGCCCCCGTCGAACAGCTCCTCTTCGCCGGCGCCCAGGAACTCGGCACGGCCAGCGGGACCAGCAACGCCACCGTGGTCCGCGCGCTCCAGCGCCTCGGTTACGCCGGCCTGCCCGCCCTCAAACGCGAGCTGGCCACCGGCTTCACCGCGGCCGTGGCCCCCGAGGTGCGGCTGAAGCAGCGCATCGCCCATGTCGGCCCGGACCTGGACGGCATCTGGGGCGATGTGCTCGACGAGGCCCAGGAGCGCATCGAGCAGACCCGACGCCTGACCGGACCGGACGCCCTGCGCGCTGCCGTGGCCGCACTCGCCGACGCCGGCGAGATCCACTGCTTCGGGATCGCCGCCTCCGAACCGGCCGCCCGCCACCTGTCCCTGGCGCTCGGCCGCATCGACCGCCGGTCCCGCTTCTCCGGCGCCACCGGCTTCGCCCTCGCCGACCACCTCCTCGCGCTGCGCCAGGGCGACGCTGTGGTGATCTTCCAACCGGGCCGTGCTCTGCACGAGTTGACCGTGCTCGTCGAACGCGCCCGGGCGGTCGGCGCCCGGGTCGTCCTCGTCACCGACGAACTCGCAGAGGAGTTCGGCGACCGGGTCGATGCCGTCCTGACCGCACCGCACACCCCGACGGGCATCACCTCGGAGGCCCTCACCGCGCTCGTCGTGGCGGACGTCCTGCTCCTCGCCCTGACCACCCTGGACGAGACGCGGGCCGTGGACACCTCCCATCAACTGACCGTGCTCCGCGACCAGTTGATGCCCACGAGGAACAACCGCAAGAACTGAGCACAGTGGTGCGGGACGAAAAGCGGTGGCGGAGGACCCCCGCGACCACCGAAGCTCCTCCGCATGACTGACCATGCTGAGAAGCGGCCCGACGAACAGCCCCTGCCGGAGCGGAAGCTCGGGTGGGGCGACCGGTTCGTCGGCCCCGAGGGCGATCCGCGCGGCGAAGGAGGCTTCGAGGGGGAGCGGGCCACACTGGTCGGGTATCTGCGCAACCAGCGGCTGACCCTGGAGCTGAAGTGCGAGGGGCTCGACGCCGAGGCCCTGGCGCGCCGCGCGGTGCCGCCGTCCACCATGTCGCTGCTCGGGCTCGTACGCCACCTGGCCGGCGTGGAACAGTACTGGTTCCGCGAGGCGTTGGCGGGCCGGGCGGCGCCGCGCCACTACCGCGCCGGCGACGACCCGGACGGGGACTTCAACGGCGCCGTGGCCGACCCCGAGGCCGTCGCCGACGCCTGGCGCACCTGGCGCTCGGAGGTCGACTTCGCCGAGAGATTCGTGGCGGCGGCCCCCGACCTCGCCGTCACCGGCCGTCACGACGACGAGCCCATCGCCCTCCGCGAGGTCCTGGTCCACATGATCGAGGAGTACGCCCGCCACAACGGCCACGCCGATCTCCTGCGCGAACGCATCGACGGCCGCATCGGCCAGTGACGCCTGGACCGGGCTCCGTTGCGGGATTTTTCTGAGGGATTTCCCTGCGGGATTTTTCTGAGGGCGGAACGCGGACCCCTTCCCCTCCCGCCCGGAGTTCCTAGGCTGAACAAGTGAGCCGACAAGCGCCGAACGAAGCCCGCGTCATTCCCCTGCGCCCGGCGCAGGCCCCTGCGACCGCCCCGCCTCCGCAAGGCCGCACCGCTCAGGGCCCCCGCCCGGTCCGCGCCCCCGAGGCCCCGCCCGTCAGGGAACCCCTGTGGCGCGACCTCGTGGGTGACGTGCTCCGCCGCGAACGACTCATCCAGAAGCGCACGCTGAAGGACGTGGCCGACGCGGCCCGCATCTCGATGCCGTACCTCTCCGAGGTGGAACGAGGCCGCAAGGAGGCCTCGTCGGAGGTCCTGGCGGCCGCCGCCCAGTCCCTCGGCCTGACCTTGGGCGACCTGCTGTCCCTGGCCCAGACCGAACTGACCCGCCACACGACATCCACCCGCCGCACGACCCCGCCCCGCACGACGACCAACGCCCCCTACAACGGGCTGTGCCTGGCCGCCTGATCACTCACCGCATCCCCGTCCCCAGCGAAGAGAGCTGTTCGCGCACCCACGCGGGATCGGGATTGACGTACGGCCGACCCGCCACCACGACGGTCGGCACGGTCTCGTCGCCGTCGTTGGCCGCCCGCACGGCCGGATCACGCCGGATGTCGACCCAGTGCAGCTGACGGGCGCCACGGCCGAGCCGGATACGCAGTCGCAGGCAGTACTTGCAGCCCGACCGCCAGAAGACCACCGGCCGGCCGTCGACCGCACTGCGGCGCCGTGCCTCCAGCGCGCCGATCGACCTCGGGAAGACCAGAGGTGAGTGCACAGCCGCGAGCAGCGCGGACACCAGCAGAAACGCCACCGCCGCGACGGGGCTCCCTGTGAGGATCAGCCCCGTCGCGGCGAGTGCGTCGCCCGAGAGCACAAGCAGCATCGGCAACATCCACGCACGCGTCATGAAGACGCAGGCTACCGAAGCGCTCAGCCCCCGTGGGCGGGCCTCAGACCTCCACCAACCGTCGGCTCAACACCTCGTCGGCGAGCCCGTACGCCACCGCCTCCTCCGCGGTGAAGACCTTGTCCCGGTCCATGTCGGCCCGCAGGTCCGCCACATCGCGATGCGTGTGCCGGGCGAGGACCTTCTCGACCTGGGCACGGATGCGGACCATCTCCTTGGCCTGGAGGGCGAGGTCGGAGATCGTGCCCTGGCGGCCCCCGCTCGCCGGCTGGCCCAGCAGCACCCGCGCGTGCTCCAGCACGAACCGCCGCCCCGGGTCCCCGCCCGCCAGCAACACCGCCGCCGTCGACGCCGCCTGCCCCACGCAGAACGTGGAGATCGGCGCCCGCACGTACGACATCGTGTCGTAGATCGCCATCAGCGAAGTGAACGATCCCCCGGGCGAGTTGATGTAGACCGCGATCTCGCTCTCGGGCGCCGACGACTCCAGATGGAGCAGTTGCGCGATGACGACGTTCGCCACCCCGTCGTCGATCTCCGTGCCGAGGAAGATGATCCGCTCGGACAGCAGCCGGCTGAACACGTCGTACGAACGCTCGCCCTGCGGGGTCCGCTCGACCACGTTCGGAATGGTGTACGTCCCCATCACTGCAGCCCCATCCGTCGACGTGAAGAGGCCGGCCGTACGTCGTCGAGCGACTCCACGACCCGGTCGACCATCCCGTACTCCCTGGCCTGCTCGGCCGTGAACCAGCGGTCGCGGTCGCCGTCCCGGGAGATCGTCTCCTCCGACTGTCCCGTGTGCTCGGCGGTGATCCGCTCGATGGCCTTCTTGATGAAGTCCAGGTTCTCCGCCTGGATCTCGATGTCGGCGGTGGTGCCGCCGATGCCCGCCGACGGCTGGTGCATCATGATCCGCGCGTTGGGCAGCGCGAACCGCTTGCCGGGCGCGCCCACGCTGAGCAGGAACTGGCCCATGCTCGCCGCGAAGCCCATCGCCAGCGTCGACACGTCGTTCGGGATCAGCCGCATCGTGTCGTAGATGGCGAGGCCCGCCGTCACCGCGCCACCGGGACTGTTGATGTACAGGCTGATGTCCGTGCGCGAATCCTCCGCCGACAGCAGCAGCAACTGGGCGCAGACGCGGTTGGCGGAGACCTCGTCGACCTGGGTGCCGAGGAAGACGATCCGCTGCGCGAGCAGTTGCGCGGCGAGATGCTCGTCGAAGCGTGACGGCGGGGTGCCGCCCTCGTCGGCACGCGGGGCGAGCGTCGGTGCCCAGCCGGTGATCAGTGGAGCCACGGTTCCTCCCTGAGGATGGACGCGACCTCGGTGGCCGCTGCCTCCACTCTCCCCACGAACCGCCCCTCACCTGGACTTTCTCTGCCGGTGGCAGATTCGCCGACAGCAGAGCGCCACCGCCCGCGCCTCGCCCGCCCCACCTCGTGCCCGCGCCACCGATGAGTTTCCGGACCAGGATCGGTCGACACAGAAGACGACACACTCCGCCGGAGGAGGCACACATGTCCAGCGACGGATTCACCACCTGCCTGTGGTTCGACGGCCAGGCCGAGGAGGCGGCCGCCCACTACGTCTCGATCTTCAAGAACTCCCGGATCGGGAGGGTCACGCACTACGGCGAGGGCGCGCCCCAGCCGGCCGGCTCGGTGCTCACCGTGGAGTTCGTGGCCAACGGCCAGCAGTTCGTCGCGCTGAACGGCGGCCCGGAGTTCAATTTCACCGAGGCCATCTCCTTCCAGATCCTCTGCGACGACCAGGACGAGGTCGACCACTACTGGAGCAGGCTCACCGAGGGGGGCGGCGAGGGCGGCCCGTGCGGCTGGCTCAAGGACAAGTTCGGTGTGTCCTGGCAGGTCGTCCCCAACGGGCTCATCGACATGATCAGCGACCCGGACCCGCAGAAGGCGGCCCGCGCGACCGCGGCGATGATGTCGATGGGCAAACTCGACATCGCCGCCCTGCAGAAGGCGTACGCGGGCGAATAGCTCCCCGACACCTTCCTCACCCTGGTGGGCGGCTCCCGTGACGGAGCCTCCCACCAGGAGGCACACAACACTTTCGAAAGTTCTTTACCGGAACCGGGTAGCGGTCGCACAGGAGGCCGGTGACTCTTTCCTGTGCACCACCTGTACCCGGAGGAACCTTGAACGTCTCCCTGACCACCTGGCTGCTCACCATCGTGGCCCTGTGCGTCCTCGTCGCCGTCGACTTCTTCATCGGCCGCAAACCCCACGATGTGTCGATCAAGGAGGCCGGCATCTGGTCGGCCGTCTGGATCGCCCTGGCGATCGCCTTCGGCCTGGGCGTGCTGGCCGTCGGCGGGGGCAAACCCGCGGGAGAGTTCTTCGCGGGCTTCATCACCGAGAAGTCCCTGAGCGTCGACAACCTCTTCGTCTTCGTCCTGATCATGGCGAAGTTCGCCGTGCCCTCGCAGTACCAGCAGCGTGTCCTGATGGTCGGCGTCCTGATGGCGCTGGTGCTCCGCGCGATCTTCATCGCGGCCGGCGCGGCGATCATCTCCAGCTTCTCCTGGGTGTTCTACATCTTCGGCGCGTTCCTGATCTACACCGCCTGGAAGCTGGTCGAGGACGCCCGCAAGGGCAGCCACGAGGAGGAGTACGAGGAGAACAAGCTCCTCAAAGCCGTGGAGAACCGTTTCGGGGTGGCCGACCGGTACCACGGCACCAAGCTGTGGATCGAGGAGAACGGCAAGCGCGTCATGACCCCGATGCTGGTCGTGATGCTCGCGATCGGCTCCACGGACGTCCTGTTCGCCCTGGACTCCATCCCCGCGATCTACGGCCTCACCCAGGACCCGTACATCGTCTTCACCGCCAACGCCTTCGCCCTGATGGGCCTGCGGCAGCTGTACTTCCTCATCGGCGGCCTCCTGAAGAAGCTCGTCCACCTCTCCTACGGACTGTCGATCATCCTCGGCTTCATCGGCGTCAAGCTCGTCCTCCACGCCCTGCACGAGTCCGGCGTCCACGTCCCGGAGATCTCCATCCCCTTCTCCCTCGGCTTCATCGTCCTGGTCCTCGCCGTGACGACGGTGACCAGCCTGTGGGCGTCGAAGAAGCAGGCGGAGCAGCAGCAGAAGGCGGTGGGGGGCACCGAGGACGAGCCCGCCTCCGAGGAGGTCTAGGCCGCGCCGCCCGAGAGCGATCCACTCGCTCAGTCGCTCGCGTCGGCGATCGTCCGGGTGATCTCCCGGGCGATCCGGGTGATACCGGGGGAGGGCACCGGGCACGGCTTCGGCTTGGACGTCGTGGGAGCCAGGCAGAAGTGCAGGTAGTCCTTGTCGTGGTGGAGAGCGGTACGGTCCTGGCCGGGCTGGGTGCAGTAGCCCTCGTGCTCGCGCTCGTACGCGGTGCACGGCAGGTACTGGGTCCACGTGTAGCGGTCGGAGGCCGGGCTCACGGTCCTGCCGGCGTCGGCGACGAGGTCACCGGAGGCCTTGGCCTGCCGCTCGTACAGGGCGTTCACCCGGCGTACCCGGTCGGGGGTCATCGGGTCCGGGCCCTGGAGCACCCACACGATCCTCGGCCGCTGCGTGCCGCCCGCGTTCGCGATCTGGTCGGTGAGCTGCTCGGCGGCGGCCGAGTACCGCTGGAAGTACTCCGCGCGGGCCTTGTCGTACGTGACGCCGTCCATGCACGGCGTGTAGTCCCAGGCGTTGCCCCAGAACTGCAGGACCACGTAGTCCGGTGTGATCCGCCGCACCAGCGCGGCCGCCTTGTCCTTCGGCGGGACGAGCGACCGGTCGGCGGTGCCCTCCAGGTAGTCGCAGAGGGTGGTACCCGAGTACGGAGCGCTCGTGTAGCGGGCGTCGAGATCGTCCTTGAGTAACTCGCCGAGGACCTTCTGGTTCTCCATGGCGAGGGAGTCCCCCAGGTAGAGCACCTTGGGCGCCGGCTTCGCCGCGTCGGCGTCCGCGTCGCCGCCCGGGGACGCGGTGGCGGCCCGCTGCCGGGTGGTCGCCGACGCGTCCGGTGCCGCGGCCGACGGCGGTGGCTCGTCGGGCCCGGACTCCGGATCCCCGCACGCGCCGAGCAGCAGCGCGGCGAGCACCGCCCCCGTCACTCCCACGATCCACGGCTTGCGCATACGGCGACTCCCGCCCCGGCCATCGAAACGGTTCCCCAGGCAAGCACAGCCCGGGACGAGGGGGAAGACCCGTGTCGGCCACGAGGGCGTCCGGCCCGGCCGGACGCCCCACGCGGTCAGCTCACGGCGTCATGCCGCCGGAGCACGCGGCACCCGGCTCCGGCGTCTGCTCGCCCTGCACGTACTTGTCGAGGAACTTCCGCACGCGCGGGTCGGACGCCTTGTCCACCTTCAGCTGGTGCTCCCAGGCGCTCAGCACGATCGGCGAGGACTGGTCCTCGTAGGGGCTCATGAAGGTGTACGTCGTCTTGTTCACGAGCTCGGTCAACGACTCGACGTCGGCCTTGGCCGCCTTGTCGTTGTACGTGATCCACACGGCGCCGTGCTCCAGCCCGTGCACGGCGTTCTCGTTCGGCACGGGCTTGGTGTACACCTGCTTGTCGCAGTTGACCCACACCTGGTTGTGGTCACCGCCGACCGGCGGGCTCATCTTGTAGTCGACGGTCTCGGTGACGTGGTTCTGGCTGAGCTTGGACCAGCTCTTCACGCCGTCGATCGGCGCGGCCTTGGCCTCGTCCTTCTCCTGTGCGGCGTTGATCAGATACCAGCCGCCGCCCACGAGCCCGGCGAGGATCGCGCCGGTGACGCCCAGAGTGATCAGGCGCATACGCCGCTCACGGGCCTGCTCCGCCTTGCGTAGCGCCTCGACGCGGGCGCGCCGCTCCGCCTCTTTGGCCTTCGGGCTGTTGTTCCTGCCCTTCGGTCCGCCGTTCTTGGCCTTGGACTTGGATGAAGCCATGGGGATCGTCCTTCTCCCCGCCGTGCCCGCACGGGCGTGGCGGTCCTGCGAGTCGTCTTGGGGTCTGTCCTGCGGGGGCCGGTGCTCGGCCTAGACGCGGAGCAACTGCAGTTCGTGGAGATCGGGAGGGCGGGCCCGTCCCGGCTTCCGGGAGCTGTCGGGCGCGACAGAGTCGGTAGCCGTCGCGGGCTGCCACGACGCGGCGGTGTGGTCCGCGCCGGGCAACGGCACCTGGCCGAGGACCGCGCGCGGGTCGGGGGAGTGGCAGCCGTGCTCGTCGGGGCCGTGCTCGCAGGGGTCGCGCTCCACCTGGTCCGCCTGCGTCGCGACCGGCCGCTCCGCCGACACCGAGTGCGGACGTTGCTCCGGCCCCTCGTCGGCGGGCGTGTCCGCACAGAACAACAGCAACGTGGCCAGGGCCGACGAGAGCACGAGCACCAGATGCGCCGACCGGCTCCGGGCGCACGGCATCGCCGTACGTCTGAACGGTCGGCCGTACATGGATGCACCTGATGAGTTGAGGCGAACGGGAGTGCGAGCGCCGCTGAAATTATCAGACACCGCACAGCTGTGGTCCCCTCCCACGGAAGTGGTGCTGGTTTCACGCGGTCTGTCCCGTTCGCCGCGCGTGCGGCGCGGCTCCTGGCTAGCGTGAGAGCCGGGGAAACCACCCGTCGAACCGAGGAGAGTGGCAGTCATGGCCGCACATCCCGAGGGAACGCCCTGTTGGGCCGACGCGATGTTCAGCGACATCGAGGGGGCGAAGAGTTTCTACGGCGACGTACTGGGCTGGACGTTCGGCGAGTCGTCCACCGAGTTCGGCAACTACACGCAGGCGTACGCGGACGGCAAGGCGGTGGCCGCGGTCGTCCCGCCGATGCCCGGGCAGGAGGGCCAGTCCGCCTGGTGCCTGTACTTCGCCTCGCCCGATGTGAACGCCACCGCCACGAAGATCCGTGACAACGGCGGCGAGCTGCTGATGGAACCGATGAAAGTCGGCGAGTTCGGCTCGATGCTGCTGGCCCGCTCCCCGGACGGCGTCGTCTTCGGGGTCTGGCAGGCCGGCGTCCACGAGGGCTTCGAGGCCATGGGCGTGCCCGGCGCGTACGTCTGGTCCGAGATCTTCACCCGCGAGCCGGAGAAGTCCGACACCTTCTTCCCGGCCGTCTTCCCGTTCCGGGCCAAGCAGATGGACGACCCGGACAACCCGCAGATGGACTTCCGGGTCTTCGACCTCGGGGCGAACCCGCTCCTCGGCCGGATGAAGATGACAGAGGAGGACTTCCCGCCGGAGGTGCCCTCGTACATCAACGTCTACTTCACCGTCGCCGACTGCGACGACGCGGTCGCCAAGGCCACGAAGCTGGGTGGCGTCCTGCGCTTCGGCCCGATGGACACCCCCTTCGGACGTTTCGCGGCGCTCAGCGACCCGCAGGGCGCGTCGTTCTCGGTCATCGACGTCACCAACACCCAGGGCGAGATGCCGACGCTCACCGACGTCGACTGAGCGGACGGGCTGAGTGGAGGGACTGAGTGGACGGACCGAACGGACACGGAGACGGACTGAGCGGACACGGAGACGTGCGCGGGGGCGTGGGACCCGTGGACGGTCCCACGCCCCCGCGCATGGCATGATCGAGCGCATGCCGGAACGTGTTGTGGCCGCCTGCGACGGAGCCTCCAAGGGAAACCCCGGACCAGCGGGCTGGGCCTGGGTGGTCGCCGAGAACGACGAGATCCCTTCGCGCTGGGAGGCCGGCCCGCTGGGCAGAGCCACCAACAACATCGCCGAACTCACCGCACTGGAGCGACTGTTGGCGGCCACCGACCCGGCCGTCCCGATCGAGATCCGGATGGACTCCCAGTACGCGATGAAGGCGGTCACCACCTGGCTGCCCGGCTGGAAGCGCAACGGCTGGCGCACGGCCGCCGGTAAGCCGGTCGCCAACCAGGAACTCGTGGTCCGTATCGACGAGTTGCTCGCCGACCGCTCTGTGGAGTTCCGCTACGTCCCCGCCCACCAGGTCGACGGCGACCGCCTCAACGACTTCGCCGACCGCGCGGCGAGCCAGGCGGCCACCGTCCAGGAGCCCGCCGGCACGGAGCTCGGCTCCCCGGAACCGCCGGCCGCACCCGACACGGTCCCGGGCCGCCGCGCCACGGCGAAGAAGCCCGGGAAGGCGGGTCGTACCGGCGGACGTTCCGGCTCGTCCTCCTCCTCGTCCCGCACCATCAAGGCGAAGTTCCCCGGCCGCTGTATGTGCGGCCGCCCGTACGCCGCGGGCGAGCCCATCGCCAAGAACGACCAGGGCTGGGGCCACCCGGAGTGCCGTACGGCGGAGACCACCGGGGCCCCGTAGCCCTTGGGGCGAGCACGGGAAGGCGCGGGCGTCACACGACGGTGCCGCGCCACTCCCCGGTCTCCCGGCCACGCTGCTCGATGAAGTCCCTGAAGCGCTCCAGGTCACCCTTGGTCTGCCGCTTCACGACACCCAGCTTGTCTGCCACCTTGTCGGCGGCGCCCTCGGGCTGGAACTCCATCTGCAGCATCACCTTCGTACGGCCCTCGGCGAGATGGTGGAAGGTGACGACGCCGGCCTGCCGGGCCTCACCGGCGACGGTCGTCCACGCGACCCGCTCGTCCGGGATCTGCTCGGTGATCTCCGCGTCGAACTCCCTGTGCACGCCGTCCACCTTGGTCACCCAGTGCGTGAGCGTGTCCGACCGCTGCTCGATCCGCTCGACCCCGCTCATGAACGCGGGGAACGTCTCGAACTGCGTCCACTGGTTGTAGGCGGTCCGCACGGGGACCTGGACCTCGATGGACTCCTCGATCTGCGTCATCGGTCGCCTCCTCACATCGTTGGCTTATCGGTCACGTCCGAGTCTGTCGGGCGCGTCCGGCGCGGGTACCCAGGTCCCCGGCGGATCAACGTCGTCAGGCCGCGTCGAACGTGTAGTGCGCGGTGTGGTCGAGCAGCGCCGCCGGGGTGGTGTCGTTCCACGGCTTCATCGTCTCGTTCAGGTCGACCACGTTCGGCGTCCCGGCGGCAGGCGCGTACGGGGAGCCCGGGTGCAGGCGCTGCCAGTCGGCCCACAGCTTGTCGACGAACGCGTGGTGGAGCCAGAACACCGGGTCGTTGGGGGAGACCCCCGTGCCCATCTGCCCGCCCACCCAGACATGCACCCGGTTGTGGAGGTTCACACCGCGCCATCCCTCCAGGTGATTGCGGAAACCGTCCGAGGCGCTGTTCCAGGGGGCCATGTCGTACGTGGACATCGCGAGCACGGAGTCCACCTCGGCCCGGGTGGGCAACTGCCGTACCGCGCCCCCGAGGTTCCGTCGCAGATAGGTGCGGCCGTCGACGCGGATGGTGATCGGCCAGTTCCCGGTGGACGCCGCGAACGGCCCGTCCATCACCCGTCCGTCGCGGCTGCGTCCGGTGCCGCCGAGGAAGTCGGGGGCCCACAGGGACGAGCCTGCCGTGCGGTCGGCCGTCCAGTCCCAGTAGGGCAGTGCGACGGTGGAGTCCACGGACTGCAGGGCCCGTTCGAACTCCAGCAGGAATCTGCGGTGCCAGGGCAGGAAGGAGGGCGAACGGTGGCCCGTGCGTTCGCCGTTGTCCGTGTCGCCGAGGATGAAGGCGTTGTGCGTCGCGACGAAGGCGTCGTAGCGGCCCGAGCGCTTCAGCGCGATCAGCGCGTCGACGAAGCGCCGCTTCTCGTCGGCGGTCAGGGTCGCCTGGTTCTTGCGTATGGTCATGACTCTGCGGCTCCTTGCGGTGGTTCGGTGCTGCGGGTGCGGGTGCGGGTGCGGGTGCGGGTGCGGGTGCGGGTGCGGGTGTGGGTCAGTTGAAGGGGACGAGACGGGCGCCCCGCAGTTCGTCGACCGCCGCGCGGGCGGCGGCGCGCGGGGTCGGCACGGGGGAGTAGTGGCTGACGACGCTGATCCAGCTGCCGTCGGCGTTCCGCATCACATGCAGCTCGGCCCCGTCGACGAAGACGGCGTACCCGGCGCCGTGATGGTGCCCGCCGCCCCCGGTCGCGTGGCCCTGTATCCGGCGGCCCCGGTAGACCTCGTCGAAGGACTCGGGCCCCTGGTGGCCGTCGTGGTCGTCCGCGACGGCGGCCGTGATCGGGGCACCGGCGGTCGCGGCGAGGGCGACCGCGGCTCCGAGAGCGCGACGGCGGGTGATTTCGGGCATGCGGAAACCTCCTGGGAGAGGGGGGCTGATGACTCGTCATGCCTATCGAGCAGGTGGAGAACAGGAGAAATCCCGGGAAGCCGGTTGGCTGTGATCCGGACAATTGGGCAGATGTCGTGCAAGGTTGAACAAAGATGATCTTGCTGCGGCGCGTGCTCGAGCGAGGGTGGAGGGGGAAATTCCGCCCGACGGTACGGGTGTCGCCGATGATCTTGCGGTATCCGTGTGAATTGAGTGGCCGGGGTCACGCGGGCAAAGTGACGCGAACCCGGACCGTGCACGCGCTGCTACTCTTCGTGGTCAATTGATCGCTTTGCGCAGCAAAATGGGAGTGTGCGTGAAGATCGCGTGCGTCGGCGGCGGACCCGCAAGCCTCTACTTCTCGATCCTGATGAAGCGGCAGGACCCGTCCCACGACATCACCGTCCATGAACGGAACCCGGCCGGATCGACGTACGGCTGGGGCGTGACCTACTGGTCCGAGCTGCTGGACAAGCTCCGCGAGAAGGATCCCGAGACGGCCCTCGCCATCAGCGAGAACTCCGTCACCTGGAACAGCGGGATCGCCCACGTCCGCGACCGTACGACGGTCCAGCCCGGCGACGACGGCTTCGGCATCGGCCGGCGCCGCCTGCTCGAACTGCTCGCCGAACGGGCCCGGTCCCTCGGCGTACGGGTGCGGTACGAGCACGAGATCACCGCCGACGCGCTGCCGGACGCCGACCTCGTCGTCGCCGGCGACGGCGTCAACAGCGCGGTGCGCGGCCGGTTCGCCGACCACTTCGGCAGCGACATCACGCTCGGCCGCAACGCCTACATCTGGCTCGGCACCACCAAGGTCTACGACGCCTTCACCTTCTCCTTCCAGGAGACCGACCACGGCTGGATCTGGGCCTACGCCTACCCGTTCAGCGACGAGCAGAGCACCTGTGTCATCGAGTGCTCTCCGAAGACGCTGAACGGCCTCGGCCTGGACCGCATCGGGGAAGCGGACGGACTCGCCCTGCTGGAGAAGCTCTTCGCCGACATCCTGGACGGCCACCCGCTCCTGGGCCGGGCCCAGGACGACGGCACCGCCCAGTGGCTCAGCTTCCGCACGCTGACCAACCGCTCCTGGCACCACGGCAACGTCGTCCTGCTCGGCGACGCCGCCCACACCACGCACTACTCCATCGGCGCCGGCACCACCCTCGCCCTGGAGGACGCCATCTGCCTGGCCGAAGCCCTCGGCGCCCACCGGGACACGGAGACCGCGCTCACCGCGTACGAGCGACGGCGCAAGGCCGAGCTGCTCCGGCCGCAGAGCGCGGCCCGCTACAGCGCCCAGTGGTACGAGAACATCCAGCGCTACATCGCCCTCCCCCCGGAGCAGATGTTCGCCCTCCTCGGCCAGCGGCACTCCCCGCTGCTGCCGTACGTGCCACCGCAGCTCTACTACCGGCTGGACCGCGCGGCCGGCCGCCTGGAGGCCCTGCGTCGTCTCAAGCGCTGGCTCGGTCCGAAGCTGGCCCGCACGTCGCAGTCACGTGCCCTCGCCGGCCGGAAGTAGTCGGCCCCGGACGGCCTCTAGCGCACGCCCCGCGGGCGGAACTGGATGCTGATGCGCGGCCCCACCGCCCGCGTCGACTTGGGTATCGCGTGGTCCCAGGTGCGCTGGCAGGAGCCGCCCATCACGATCAGGTCGCCATGGCCGAGCGGGAACCGGAGGGCCTCCCCGCCGCCGTGCGGGCGCAGGGCCAGATCGCGGGGGTCGCCCACGGACAGGATGGCCACCATCGTGTCCTCCCGGGCGCCCCGGCCGATCCGGTCGCCGTGCCAGGCCACGCTGTCCCGGCCGTCGCGGTAGTAGCACAGCCCCGCCGTGGCGAACGGCTCGCCCAGCTCGGAGCCGTAGTGCGCGGAGAGCGCCTCCCGGGCCTCGTCCAGGACGGGGTGCGGGAGGCGCTCTCCGACGCCGTAGTAGGCCAGCAGCCGGGGGACGTCCACGACCTGCTCGTACATCTGCCGCCGTTCGGCCTTCCAGGGCACCTCGTCGGCGAGCCGCGTGAACAGCGCGTCGGCCCCGGCCAGCCATCCGGGCAGGAGATCGACCCAGGCCCCGGCGCTCAGCTCACGTCGACGCAGGCCGTCCAGTGAGCCGAGCCGGAGGTCGTCCGACTGGTCGAAGAGGGAGCCCTGGAGGTGCATGGCCATACAACCAGCGTACCCCCCTATTCGAAAGCCTGTTCGCTCGCGTGGTGTCCTGGGTGGCGGACCCGTTCTCGGTGGCTTCGGGTGACGCCCCCTCCCTCGTCGCCCGCTGTCAGTGCTGCTGTGCCTGCGGGGTCAGCTCGCTCGGCCGGACGACCACGAAGCCCTCGCCCTCCAGTTTCAGCTGCACGGCCTCGCCGGAGCCGCCGCGGATCATCGAGCCGAAGGACTGGGAGCGGTGCAGCGAGGTGTTGAGGTGGGCCGACCAGCCCACGACCGCGTCCGTGTCGACGAACACGGGCAGCTGGGTCGAGACCGGGATGACGAGCGGGTTGCCGTCGCAGACCAGACCGAGCCTGCCCTGCCCGGTGAAGACGCTGTTGAACAGACCGCCGCCGGTCATGCCCGCACCCTTCACCGTCTTGATCTCGTACGACAGCGAGGCGTCGAAACAGAGCACGTTGCGGCCGTTGACGGTGAACGTGTCACCCGGCTCGATGTCGACGACGAAACAGTTCTGCGCCTCGTGCGCGAACCAGGCCTCGCCCTGACCGCGCACCGCCATCAGCGGCAGCCCCTCCCCGGTGACCGCGCGCTTGAGCATGCCGCCCACGCCCTGGCCCTTGCGTTCGAACTGCAGGTTCCCGCGATAGGCGATCATCGCGCCCTGCCGCGCGAGCATCTCGCCGTTGACGGCGTACTTGATGGACTTGGCGTTCTGCACGCTCATCCCCGGCGCGTGCGCCGGCTGGACCATGTTCTCGCTGGAGAAAAGATCGCTCTTCATACGGGCATGCTGTCCCGGAGTGCCCGATTCCGCCAAGCGACGCGCGAGGCAGCGGAATTGAGCGACTGACATCGCCCTGACCGGAATGGTAAAAGCGGACATGACCAACAAGACCGTCGGCGTCGACATCCCGGACCGCCGGGGCCGCACCGGACTCGACCGCACCGGCCGGGACCTCACCGGCAACCCACGGGTGAAGGTGCGGGAGGTGAAACTGCTCTCCAGCCACTGGTACGTGGAGCGCACCACGACCTTCGACTTCCAGCACGCCGACGGCACCTGGAGCACCCAGGAGCGGGAGACGCACGACCGGGGCAACGGCGCCACCGTCCTCCTCTACGACGCCGAACGCGAAACCGTGCTGCTCACCCGGCAGTTCCGCTACCCGGTGTATGTCAACGGCCACCCCGACGGGATGCTCGTCGAGACACCGGGCGGCCTGCTCGACGAGGAGGACGAGCATCCCGAGGTCGCCGTGCGCCGCGAGGTCGTCGAGGAGACCGGGCACACCATCGGCGAGATCCAGCACGTCTTCGACATCTACATGAGCCCCGGCTCCGTCACCGAACGCGTGAGCTTCTACGCCGCCTCGTACGGTCCGTCGACACGCACCCACGAGGGCGGTGGCCTCGACGAGGAGGGCGAGGACATCGAGATCGTCGAGCTGCCCTTCCGCCGTGCCCTGGAGATGATCCGCAGCGGCGAGATCGCCGACGCCAAGACCATCATGCTGCTCCAATGGGCGGCGCTGGAGGGGCCGTTCAGCGCCGGAGGCACGGCGTAAGGGCAGCGGCCCCCCCGCCTCAGGGGTCGAGTGCCTCGGCGGCCTCGGCGGCGACCGCCTCCGCCACGGCCGTCAGGGCGGGGGAGTCGAGCTTCCACTGCTGCCAGAACAGCGGGGCGTCCACCGTCCGCTCCGGCGCCAGGTTGACGAGCCGTCCGGTGGCGAGCAGCCGCTCGGCCTGGGCGGCGGGCACCATGCCCCAGCCCATCCCGGCGGCCACGGCGTCGACGAACCCCTCCGACGTCGGCACGTAGTGGCGCCGGGAACTGGCCGGGCGGCCATGCGTCAGGCCTCGGACGAAGGCGTCCTGGAACTCGTCGCGCCGGTCGAAGAACACGACCGGCGCGTCGGCGATCACGTCCGTCAGCGGTAGGCCCGATCCGACGCCGAGCCACCTCTCGGCGAAGGCGGGAGCGGCGCAGGGCAGGTAGCGCATCCGGCCGAGCGCCCGGACCGAGCAGCCGGCCACGGCGTCCTGGGCCGAGGTGACCGCGGCCATCACCAGCCCCTCGCGCAGCAGCCGGGCCGTGTGCTGCTCGTCCTCGCGGAGCAGCTCGTAACACGGGCGCAGTTCCTCGGGCACCCGGGTCAGGGCGGGCAGGAACCAGGTGGCCAGCGAGTCGGCGTTCACCGCGATCGATACGCGCGTGGCCTCCCCGGCGCCCGTCATACCGAGCGCGGCGTGCGCGTCGTGTTCGAGGCGGGCCAGCTGCCGCGCGAACCGGACGATCACCTCGCCGGATTCGGTCGGCCGCACCGGCTTCTCACGGATCAGCAGGACCCGGCCGACCCGCTGCTCCAACGTCTTGACCCGCTGGCTGACCGCGGACGGCGTCACATGCAGAGCACCGGCCGCCGCGTCGAACGTGCCCTCGTCCACCACCGCGAGCAGCGTGCGCACCAGATCGAGCGGGAGCTGAGTCATCACAGGTGCTAATGATACGTAAGAATCTTTAGCTGTACGCATGAGTGGTGTGTTTCCTAGCGTCATGGGTGTGTTCAGCGAAATGACCGCCCTCGCGGCCGGATTCGGCACCGGCCTGTCCCTGATCGTCGCCATCGGCGCCCAGAACGCCTTCGTCCTGCGCCAGGGGCTGCACCGCGACGCAGTCCTCCCGGTCGTGGCCATCTGCGCCCTCTCCGACGCGCTGCTGATCGCCCTCGGCGTGGCCGGGGTCGGCGCGGTGGTCGTCGCCTGGCCCGGAGCGCTGAAGGCGGTCGCCCTGGTCGGCGGCGGCTTCCTCCTGGTCTACGGAGCCCTGGCCGCCCGCCGCGTCCTGCGGCCCGGCGACGACGCGCTGCGCACGGAGAACGGGTCGGCGGGCTCCCGGCGCCGCGCCGTCCTCACCTGTCTCGCGTTGACCTGGCTCAACCCGCACGTCTACCTGGACACGGTGTTCCTGCTGGGCTCCATCGCCTCCGACCACGGCTCCCTGCGCTGGACCTTCGGCCTGGGCGCCGGCCTCGCCAGCCTCTGCTGGTTCGCGGCCCTCGGCTTCGGCGCACGGCTGCTCAGCCGCCACCTGGCCCGCCCCTCGGCCTGGCGCGTCCTCGACGGCCTGGTCGCGGTGACGATGCTCGTGCTCGGCGGCATGCTGATCGCCGGAGCGTGAGCCCAGGCACGCGCGGGGGCGGACGGGTCGCGGCGACAGCATGTGAGACGGCCGCGAATCCCGCTGTCCCGACGGGGGCGATCTCCGCGATAGTGGTGCCCGTATCGAAAGATGTATCGAGCATCAGGATGCCCGTGGACACCACCAAGAGCAGCGCCGGCGACGACACGGCCCCGGAGGACGACCCACCCGCGACACCCCGCCGGGGCTGGCGCCGCTGGGCGATGGACACCCGCCCCCTGCGCCGCCCCGCCTACCGGCGCCTGTGGTCCTCGACCATCGTCACGGCGGTCGGCAGCCAGCTGACCGCCGTCGCCGTGCCCAAGCAGATCTACGACATCACCGGCTCCTCCGCCTGGGTCGGCTACGCGAGCCTCGCCGGCCTGCTGCCCCTGGTGGTCTTCGCGCTGTGGGGCGGCGCGGTAGCCGACAGCGTGGACCGCCGCACCCTGCTGCTCGTCACCAACACCGGCATCGCCGTCACCTCGGTGCTCTTCTGGGTCCAGGCCGTCACCGGCCTGGAATCCGTGGGAGTCCTGATGGCCCTGCTCGCCCTCCAGCAGGCGTTCTTCGGCCTGAACTCACCCGCCCGCAACGCCTCCGTCGCCCGCCTCGTCCCCGCCGGCGAACTGGCCGCTGCAGCCGCCCTCGGCTCGACCGTGATGCAACTCGGCCTGGTGGCCGGGCCGTTGCTCGCCGGCGCCCTCATCCCGGTCATCGGCCTGGCCGAGCTCTACCTGATCGACGCGCTGGCCCTCTGCATCACCTTGTGGGCGGTCCACAAGCTGCCCTCGCTGCCGCCCCTGGACACCACCACGAACCGGCGGGCCGGCTGGCGGGAGGTCGTCGCGGGCTTCCGCTACATCGCCCTGCACAAGGTGCTGCTGCTGTCCTTCCTCGCCGACATCATCGCGATGGTCCTGGGCATGCCCCGCGCCCTCTTCCCGCAGCTGGCCGACACCACGTACGCGCCCTACGGCGAAGGCCTCGCCCTCGGCCTGCTGTTCGCGGCGATCCCCATCGGCGCCGTCGTCGGCGGCCTGATGTCGGGCACCTTCTCCCGATCGGACCGGCACGGCCTCATGGTCATCGCCGCCGTCATGGCCTGGGGCGCGGCCATCACCGGCTTCGGGCTGAGCACCAGCCTCTGGTTCGCCGTGCTGTTCCTCGCGGCCGCCGGTGTCGCCGACATGGTCTCCATGGTCTTCCGCGGCGCCATCCTGCTGTCCGCCGCCACCGACGAGATGCGCGGCCGGATGCAGGGCGTCTTCACCGTGGTCGTGGCCGGCGGCCCCCGCCTGGCCGACGTCCTGCACGGCACCGCCGGCGCGGCCTTCGGCGCCCGTACGGCGGTGGTGGGCGGCGGCCTGCTCGTCGTCGTCGCGATGCTGCTGCTGGCGACGGTGACACCGGCACTGCGTCGGTACCGAATCCGACGGACCGCCACACCTGGTCTTCCGTAGGCTGCTTGTCAGCCGCACACCCCACAGGCAGGAGCAGTGACGATGCAGTACGTGAAGCTCGGCGCGACGGGTCTGGACGTGTCCCGGATCTGTGTGGGATGCATGAGTTTCGGCCTCCCGGACCGAGGCACGCACGAGTGGACCCTGGACGAGGAGGCGTCACGGCCCTTGATCCGGCGGGCTCTGGACGCCGGCATCAACTTCTTCGACACGGCGAACGTGTACTCCGACGGCACCAGCGAGGAGATCGTCGGCCGCGCGCTCGCCGAGTTCGCGCGCCGCGAGGAGATCGTCGTCGCGACCAAGGTGAACGGCGCGATGCACCAGGGCCCCAACGCCAAGGGCCTGTCCCGCAAGGCGATCATGACGGAGATCGACAACAGCCTCCGGCGCCTCGGCACGGACTACGTGGACCTGTACCAGATCCATCGCTTCGACCCCCACACCCCGGTCGAGGAGACGATGGAAGCTCTGCACGACGTGGTGAAGGCGGGCAAGGCCCGCTATCTCGGGGCGAGTTCGATGTACGCCTGGCAGTTCGCCAAGATGCAGCACACCGCCCGGCTGAACGGCTGGACGCGGTTCGTGTCCATGCAGAACCACTACAACCTCCTCTACCGCGAGGAGGAGCGCGAGATGCTCCCGCTGTGCGAGGACCAGAGCGTCGCCACGCTGCCCTGGAGCCCGCTCGCCCGTGGCCGCCTCACCCGCGACTGGGGCGCCGTCACCGAACGCACCGAGACCGACAACTTCGGCAGGACCCTCTACCAGGAGGGTGACCGGGAGATCGTCGACACCGTCACCCGTATCGCCGGCGAGCGCGGGGTCCCCCGGGCCCAGGTCGCCCTCGCCTGGCTGCTGAGCCGGCCCACCGTGACAGCCCCGATCGTCGGCGCCACCAAGCCCCACCACCTCGACGACGCCGTGGCCTCCCTCGACATCACCCTCACGGAGAAGGAGACCGAAGAGCTGGAGCGCCCCTACACACCCCGCGCGATCAGCGGCCACTGAGACCGGCGGCGCCCGACTGCGAGAGGAGGGCCCGTGCGGGGAGGCGCGGGCGTCACAGCCGGGCGTACTCCAGGCGGACCGTGGTGGCGAGGCGGGCGAGGGCTTCCTCGGCGCCCTCGCGGTCGGTCTTGTCGAGGAGGGCGAGGGCGTCGGCGGCGGCCAGGCGTACCCGCTGGGGCACCTCGTCGAGCGCGGCCATGCGGTAGGCGATCGTACGGCGGGCCGCCCGCTCCTCGGCGCTGACGCCGTTCGGCCCGGTGCGGGGGAAGACGGCCGCCTCGTAGGCGGTCACGTGGATCAGGACTCCGTGTGCGATGCCCTCGGCGTAACCCCGCTGCCCGGCCTGCCGCTGGGCCATGGCGAAGTGCGCCATGGCCCGCCGCCGCACGATGAGCGAGCCCACCATGCCCACGAGTCCCGCACAGAGGGCCGCCCCCAAGGCCACGAGACCACCGCCGATCAGCGCGCCGATGAGGGCACCGCCCGCCATCAGCAGGCAGGTGAGCCCGGTGGTGAGCATCAGCAGGGCGCGCGCGGGGGTGAAGGAGGCCATGAGGTGCAGTGTCTCAGCCCTGGCGGGGTGCCTGAGCGGTGGGCCGGAGGCGAGGACGACGACGCGGTCCGTGCCGGACGCTCGGTCGGCGCCGGGGTGGCGGGTCACTGGCCACCGCGGGGGCCTGGATGGTCCCTGCGCGACAGCCGTGCCGTGAGCACCGTTTCGAGTGACTCGGCGTCGGCCGGCGCCGGCGACCCCGTAGCGGGTGTTCGTTGCGGGCGTCCTCGAAGTTCGCCTCCGTCCCCGGCTTGATCCATTCCGAGAGTCACGAGGCCGAGACCGGACGGCAGATGGCGTACTGCCGCCGCCTTCGTACGGGCCGCTCCCGGCAGCGGCAATCCCGCAGGACAGAAGGCTCACCCACCCTACGCGGTTCACGACGCCGGTACGGCACCGATCTGCTGCATCACCCCGAGGAGGTCGGGTCGGCCCCGTTCGCCGACGATTCGGCCGTCGGCCACGTAGTAGAAGTTCATGGCCTGCACCGAGATCGTGCTGCCGAAGTGTCACCTGATGACCACCGGGTGACTGCTGTCCGCTCGGCGGTCTACCGGAGTCCAGGGAATGCTTGGAGAGCGTCACCGCGAGCGATCAGTCGCCGGCACGCTGCGCGAAACACCCGAACCGCACTGGAAGGAATCTCACGCCATGACCGCGACCCCGCCCAAGGCTCCGACTGCACCAGGGGTGCGGTCCTGGTGGGGAATCCCGTACGCCACCGCCGAGCGGTACCGCCGCCCCGTGGTCGCGGACTTCGATCCGGACCGCCCCTATGACCGCAAGGGCGTCGTCTCTGTCCAGCCCGACGCCGGCGACTGGCTCGAAGCGGACAGCGGGATGGGCGAGGACTGCCTGAACCTGAACGTGTGGGCCCCCGAGCGGCCGGCCGACAGAGCGCTTCCGGTGGCCGTGTACATCCACGGCGGCGGATTCGAGTACGGCGCGAACACGCAGATCACCTCGAACGCCTCAGGTCTCGCCGCGACGGGGCGCGTGGTGGGCGTGTCGATCAACTACCGGCTCGGCGCCCTGGGTGCGCTCTCGCTCTCGCAGTACGGCGGCGCTCTCGCCGAGGCCGGCAACCTCTGTCTGCACGATGTCATCGCCGCGCTGATCTGGATCAAGCAGAACATCGCCCACTTCGGCGGTGACCCCGACAACGTCACCGTCTACGGCCACAGCGGCGGCGCCTTCGCCACCTTCGGGCTGCTCGGAGCCCCTTCCGCCAACGGCCTGTACCGGCGACTGGCCGGGTTCTCCGGCGGGCCCTCTCGTGGCATCCAGCCCTGGTGGGCCGAGGAACTCGCGCACCGGTTCGTCACCGAACTCGGCGTCGCGGACAACCCGGAGAAGCTTCTCGAGCTCGACACAGCCTCCCTGGTGGCCGCCCTGAGCAAGGTCTGTCCGACGGACCTCGGAGTCCGAGGCGGGATGGACAACCAGGTCATCGGCATCGTCCAGGACAACCCCCTGAACGTCCTGGCCTCGGGCACGCACCGCGATGTAGACGTGCTGTTGAGCATGGCCAGCGACGACATGGGCTGGTGGGTGGCGAACGACCTCGACCGGTTCGACCCGGGCACCGTCGACCGCATCACCGACCAGCTCGTGGGGTGGCGCATTCCCCGCTCCCGCGCCAAGAAGATCGTCCACGCCTACGACCAGGGCGGCCGCACCCCGGCCGAGGTCCGCGCCGCACTCCTGTCGGACTACATCTTCGGGCTCCCCGCGGCCCGCGCCGCCCTGGCGCACGCCGCTGCGGGCGGCAACGCCCATCTTCTGATGATCGGGTCCGCCGAGGGCGCGCCCGCCGTGCACGGCACCGAGATGTACGCCCTGGTCGGCCAGGAAAAGCCGGGCCGCAGCCCCGAACAGGCCGAGCGTGACACGCGTATCCGCGACATCGTGCTCGACTTCGCCACCGGCGAGCAGACCCGTCTGTGGCCCGCCGTCACGGACCGGCCCGCCGCGGAAAGCGTCGGCAACCCGCCCTTCGAGGCCGGCGCCCACTACCAGGCGGCCCTCGACCTCTGGGAGAGCATCGACCGCCCCTGACGGTCACCGGGCGATACCGAGATACGCAACGGCGCAGGGCCACCACTGACTGATCACCCGGGCACCTGCGCCCGGAGCCCCGGCTCCGCCTTCACCTCCCCGGGGGACGAACAGAGCAAGGAGCTCGGCATGAGCCAACCGACAGCAGCCGGCCACGCCGCACCGGCGACCATGCGGGCCGTCGTCGTCACTCGGCCCGGCGGCCTCGACGCACTGGAGATCAAGGATGTCCCGGTGCCCGTACGCAAGCCCGGCTGGGTGCGGATCAAGGTCAAGGCGTTCGGCGTCAATGAATCCGAGGTCACCACCCGCAAGGGTGAGTCGGACGCGGTGGTCACCTACCCGCGCGTTCCCGGCATCGAAGGCGTCGGCGTGGTCGACGAGGCCGACAAGGACAGCGGGCTGCGGCCGGGCCAGCAGGTGGCCACCATGATGGGCGGCATGGGCCGCTCCTACGACGGCGCGTACGCCCAGTACATGACCGTCCCCGCGGGGCAGGTCATCCCGTTCGAGACCGGCTTGCCGTGGGAGGTCGTCGGTGCGCTGCCGGAGATGTTCCAGACCGCCTACGGATCGCTGACCACCGGCCTGGACCTCAAGGCCGGGCAGACGCTGCTGATCCGCGGCGGCACTTCCACGGTCGGGCTGAGCGCGGCCACGATCGCGAAGGACCTCGGAGCCACCGTGCTGTCCACTACCCGCAGCCCGGAAAGGGCCGGGGAACTGCGGGCCGCGGGCGCCGACCATCCCCTCGTCGACAGCGGCACCCTCGCCGACCAGGTGAGAGAGCTGATGCCCGACGGTGTCGACGCCGTACTGGAACTGGTGGGCTGCTCGGTCCTCGCCGACACCCTCCGCACCGTCCGCCGGCACGGCACCGTCTGCTTCACCGGAGCTCTGGCGGGCCAGTGGACGATCCCCGACTTCACCCCGTTCATGATCCCGGGCGGGGTGCGGCTGACCTCCTACGGCGGTCAGGCCGCCGACCTCCCGGCCGACGTCTTCGCCCACCAGCTCCAGGCCATCGCCGCAGGGCGCCTCAAAGTCCGGGTCGCGAAGGTCTACCACGGCCTGGAACAGGTCCGTGACGCCCAGGCCGACGTCGAGTCCGGCACCACGCCGGGCAAGCACGTCGTCGTCCTGGACGACTGAGACCTGGGCACCTGGGAAACGACAACCAACCACCCCCGATGCACGACGGTCGACGACGGCCGGCACAGCATCCGTAAGAGGAACCGGCAGAGGAACCGATAGGGGCGTCGACAAGGCGGAGATCAGCAACACCATCCGGGAGTTGGGAGACGTCTTTCAACGAACGGTGGAGTGTGGGGAACTGGTCGTGAAGTGGTCGTGAACACCTACGTCCTCGACGACAACGGCAAGGAACGGCAACGGCGCGCCTGGGACGCCACCGAGGCGTACCGGCTGACCGGCGTCGATTGGCACATCGTGTACTTCCACGGGGCGTTCACGCAGACCGCGAAGGCAGCCGTCGCCTCCTGATGGGCAAGGGGCCTCCGCCGCCGGGCTTCCGTCACGCGTCGGTCCTCGCTTCGCGGCCCGCGAAGGCGGCCGGGGTGAGGCCGGTGCGGTCGCGGAAGAAGCGGCCGAAGTTCGCGGGATCGGTGAAGCCGAGGTGGACGGCCACAGTCCGGGCGTCCCACCGGGCACCTCCCAGCAGGCGCCGGGCTTCCAGGAGGCGCCGCTCGTCGATGAGTTCACGCACCCCCTTGCCGGTGGCGTCCCGGGCGGCACGGCTCAGGGTGCGGACCGAGCAGCCCAGCAACTCGGCGTAATCCGCGGCTTGATGCAGTTCACGGAAGTGCAGCTCCAGGGCGTCCAGGAAGCGCCCGTACCTGTCGGCGCGACCCGAGCCGGCCGTGGCCGTGTCGACCGGGACGATGCCCGGGGAGTTGGCGAGGCGCAGCAGCAGCGATTCGAGCAGGCTGCGCCGCAGGGCGTGGTGGACGTCGAGGGGGCGGCGCCCGAGTGCGCGGTGTTCGTCCAGGAGTTGGAGTGCCGTCTGCTGGAGCCAGGCGGCGTCGTCGGGGCGTGGGCTCAGCACCGCAGGGGCCGCGTGCGCGGTGAGCGGGGCCAGAAGACGGGCCAGGTCGGGCCGCAGCACGTCCGGCTCGAACAGGATGAACGGGCCGCGGGCCGCGCCGGGCGGATGCCAGCACTGCGCATGCCCCGGACGCACCCACAGCCACTGGCCGGGGGCGACGGTCCGCGTGACGTGGTCGACGTCATGTCGCAACTCACCCTCGGTGACCGCGATGAGGTAGTGGAAGGTGGCACGGCCCGGACGGGGCGGGTTCCACGGCCAGTCGTCGTGCTGGGCGAAGAAATCCTCGACGGTACTCACCTCAAGGCCGTAGGGAGTACCGACCGGGGGCTGGAAACCGTACAGCGGAACCTCAGCTGGGTCGGCCTGCCTGCTCGGCCCGGAGTGTCGCTTGTCGACCATCACGTGTCCGCAGCCTACCGCCTTTCCAGTCGGCTTCGACGGAAGGATGGGACGGGCCACCGCGCCCGCGCGGCGCGCCCTCCGCCCACCACCTGAGAAGGCTCACCACCCATGAACGGATCGGCCCTGCACAAGACCGCCGCCGACTGCGCGGAGGAACTCCCCGGAGCCCAGCTGGAGCACCCCTTCGGCCCCGACTGGGAGGTCTTCAAGGTACGCGGCAAGGTGTTCATGCTGATGACCGAGGTCCCGGGGCGGCCCGTCGTGATCCTCAAGGCGGACCCCGGCGAGGCTCACGCCCTGCGGGAGCAGTACAGCCACATCACCCCCGGCTACCACATGAACAAGAAGCACTGGATCACACTGGAGGGCGGAGAAGGTGTCGAAAAGGAGCTCGTCAGGGAGCTCGTCACCGACTCCTACCGGCTCGTCGTCGCCCGCTTGCCCAGGGCTGAGCAGCCCGTCGACCCGCACACCTACGGCACCGGTACGCGGGCGGCCCGGTGAGTGCGGCCGGCGACCGGCTCCAGGACAGGGCCCGCCAGGCGGCCCTCGCCCTCCCCGGCGTCAGCCACGGATACCCCTTCACCCAGGGACTCGACGTGTACAAGGTCGCGGGCAAGGTGTTCCTGATCGTCACCGACGACCCGGACGATCAAATCGTCACGGTCAAGTGCGTGCCGCGGGCCCTCGCCTTCGCCGCCAACTACCCACCGGCGTACGAAGATCAGGTGCCTGCATAGGGTGGTGCCTGTGAGAATCAGCGACACCGGTGAGGCAGTCGCGTATCCGAGCGCGACCGAGGGGGAGACCGCCGTCCGATGAACCAGATCCTGTTTGCCGGGGCCATCGGCCTGTTCCTGACCTTGATCGGCACACCCCTGCTGATCAAGCTGCTGGCTCGCAAGGGCTACGGGCAGTTCATCCGTGACGACGGCCCACGCGGCCACCACGGCAAGCGCGGAACCCCCACCATGGGCGGCATCGCCTTCATCCTGGCGACCCTCGCCGCGTACACGCTGACCAAGATCATCACCGGTGCGAGCCCGACCTACCCCGGTGTCCTGGTGCTCTTCCTCATGGCGGGCATGGGTGTGGTCGGCTTCCTCGACGACTACATCAAGATCGTGAAACGGCGGTCGCTGGGGCTGCGGGCCGGGGCGAAGATGGCCGGCCAGCTGATCGTCGGCATCGTGTTCGCGCTCCTCGCCATCCGGTTCGCGGACGACCGGGGCCAGACACCGGCGTCCCTGAAGCTGTCGTTCGTCACCGACTTCGGCTGGACCATCGGGCCGGTGCTGTTCGTCGTATGGGCACTCTTCATGATCCTGGCCATGTCGAACGGGGTGAACCTGACCGACGGTCTGGACGGCCTCGCCACCGGTGCGTCGGTGATGGTCTTCGGCGGCTACACCTTCATCGGTCTGTGGCAGTTCCAGAACTCGTGCGCCAACGCCATGGAACTCACCGACCCCGCCTCCTGCATCGAGGTACGTGACCCCCTCGACCTCGCCGTCGTCGCCGCCGCGTTGATGGGCGCGTGCTTCGGCTTCCTGTGGTGGAACACCTCGCCCGCCAAGATCTTCATGGGCGACACCGGCTCCCTGGCCCTCGGCGGCGCCCTCGCGGGACTCGCCATCTGCTCCCGCACCGAACTGCTCCTCGCCGTTCTCGGCGGGCTCTTCGTCCTGATCACCCTGTCGGTGGTCATCCAGGTCGGTTCGTTCAAGCTGACCGGCAAGCGGGTCTTTCGCATGGCCCCGCTCCAGCACCACTTCGAACTCAAGGGCTGGTCCGAAGTCCTGGTCGTGGTCCGCTTCTGGACCATCCAGGGCATATGCGTGATCGCGGGTCTTGGCCTCTTCTACGCGGGGTGGGCCGCGGGGTGAGGCGCTGACGGGTCCCGGGAACCGTCCGGTCGTCCGTCGGCCCGGCGCGTGGCCGTCCCGTCATCCGCTGGCCCGGCGCGTGCCCGTCCCGTCAGCCGCCGGCCCGGCGCGCGTACACCTCGATCTCGATCTTCATACGGGGGTCGGCGAGACCGCACACGAGCATGGTGGCGGCCGGGCGTATCTCCCCGAAGGCGCGGCGCAGGACCGGCCAGCAGGGCTCGAAGTCGTCCCGGTCGGGCAGCAGATACCGCACCCGCACCACGTCGGCGAGGGTGCGGTCCGCCTCGCTCAGCGCGGCTTCGATGGTGCGCAGACACTGCTCGGCCTGCTCCACCACGTCGTCGGAGATCGTCATGGTGGCGTAGTCGAACCCGGTCGTCCCGGACACATGCACCCAGTCCCCGTCGACCACGGCCCGGGCATAGCCGATCTGCTCCTCGAACGTCGAGCCGCTGAGGATCGCGCGTCGCTCTGTCATGCCCCGAACGCTAGGTGACCTGGGTGGACACGTCCAATACGGCACTGGGGACGGGCTGATATCTCTTGGCGTATGGAGCGCCCCGAACTTCCCCTCCCTCAACTGCACGCCTTCCTCGTGCTCGCCGAGGAACTCCACTTCGGCCGCGCAGCCGCCCGCCTGGGCATCGCCCAACCCCCGTTGAGCCAGCAGATTCGCCGTCTGGAGGAGAAGGTCGGCCACGCGCTGTTCCACCGTGCCCCAGGAGCCGTCACCCTCACCCCCGCCGGCCGGCAACTCCTGCCCGCCGCCCGCGGGACCCTCACCGGCCTCGCGGACGGCCTGGCTGCGGCCCGGGCCGCCGGCAGCGGCCGGACCGGCCGGCTGCGGATCGGCTTCGCCGCCTCCCTCGCGCTGACCGTCCTGCCGGGCCTGCTCCGCACCTTCCGAGAGCGGTTCCCCGACGTGGAGTTGGACATCCATGAGATGACGACGGCTCCGCAGATCGCCGCCCTGCACGACAGGACCATCGACATGGGCCTGCTGCGCGAGCCGCCCGACGGCGAGACGGACCTCGGCTTCAGGACGGTCCTGACGGAGCCCTTCGTGGCCGTCCTGCCGTCCACGCACCCCCTCGCCGCCCAACGGACCGTCGTCGTCGGCCAGTTGGCGGACTCGCCGTTCGTGCTCCTGCCCCGCGCGGTCGGCCCGCAACTCCACGACCGCATCATCGGCCTGTGCGTCGCGGCGGGCTTCACCCCCCCGAGTCGCCCAGCACGCGGTGGAATGGCAGACCGTCTGCGCCCTGGTGGAAGCGGGCCTGGGCGTCTCCCTCGCCCCGGCCGGCATCGGCCGCATCCGCCTCAAGGGCGTGGCCTTCCGGCGTATCGCCCCCCACACCGCCCACACCCGAGTCGCCGTGGCCTGGCGCGAGAACGACCCGAACCCCCTGCTCGCCAACCTCCTGACCACCATCGGCCAGGAGCTGCCGGGCGAGGCATGAGGGCCCGGATCCATGCCGAGCGCCGGCCTCCGGGCGGGCGTCAGCGCACGGGGGAGCCGTGCTCCCCGCCGAGCAGGCGGATCTCATCCAGCTGCGGGTACGGGGTCTGTCGGCTCCGGCGCTGGAACTCGCGCTCGAAGCCCGATACCGCGGCGGCGATCGGCGCGTGCCGGGCGATGATCGCCGCGGCCGCCTCCGGGATTCCTGTGGGGCGCTCGCCCTCCGCGAAGGCGCGCAGGAGAGCGTAGCGACCGTCCCCGTCCTCCCTCTGGTACCCGTACAGAGCGGTGACCAGCCATTTCACCAGATACGTGGCGGTGTAACAGCGATCGTAGAGCCGATGCCGGTCGAAGAAGTCGGCCTCGTCCTGCGACATCTCGAAGCGGGAGGAGACCGCGAGGCCGTAGTCCGCGAAGTAGAGGCGCCGGCCGTCGGTGAGAATGTTCTCGAAGTGCGCGTCGAAGTGCAGGAGCCCCCGCGCGTTCATGAACGAGGTGCCGGCTTCCAGGCCTTGCTCCACCAAGGCGCAGGCCCGGTCGGCGGCTTCGTCGCCCGCTTCGATCCGATCGCTCAGCCACTGGTGCAGGTTCTGCGGGATGTACTCCAGGAACAGCGCGACGCTCGCCGAGGACCGCTGGAGAGCCTCGATCCGGCGGCGCACCTGCGATCCGCCGCCCCAGTAAGCAACAGCCCGTTCGACGTCGGCCAGTTCCTCGGGCAGGGGCGTCGAGTCCGGCAGCACCCTCCAGTGGTACATCAGGGGGAAGCCCTCGTGCTCCGCCGCGAGCACCCAGTTCGTCGTCATGATGTGCACGGCGAGCTCTCTCCAGGCCCCGAAGCTCGGTGCGCCGAGGGCGCCGATGCCGTACTGGCAGAAGACGGGCAGCGCGAACAGATTCGCCGTGGACCGGACGTGCTCAGGTCTCCTCTCCAAGTCGGTGAGGGGCACCCGCTTCACGAAGACCGGCGTTCCGGCGACCTCCAGCAGGGCCGACTTCCCACCGATGCCGGACCCGACCGGCACGGCCGTGTCCACGAGCTCGCCCAGGGCGCGATCACTGCACAGGGCCAGGGATGTGGAAACGGCACCATGGGCGGCCAGACGCGCACCGCGCGACATGTCGGGGCGCTTCACTGCGGCGTAGGCGTCGAGCGGCTGACGTCGAGCCGGTGGCATCAGGGGCTCGGCCGAATCGTTCGCAGTCATGGACGAGCTCAGGATGACCAAGCGGACGCGGACAGTCGGAACACCACGTTCCGTCGTAGGGGTCCCTCCGGCATGCTCGGGTCGTCGAAGTCGTCGGTCGGGTCGTGGGTCATGTCGAGGCGTCGCATCACCGCCTGGGAGCGGAGGTTGGTGGCGGTGGTCACCGCGAGGATCTCCGGGAGGCCGAGGCTCTCGAAGCCGAACCGTACGGCGGCCCGCGCGGCCTCGGTGGCGTAGCCGTGGCCCCAGGCCGTACGCGCCAGTCGCCAGCCCGCCTCAACCCCGGAGAACGGCATGTCCTCCTCCACGGGGTCCAGCCCGGCGAAGCCGATGAACTCGCCCGTGGCCCGCACCTCCACCGCCCACCAGCCCCAGCCCCGCCGGTCGAGGTCGGCCTGGAAGCGGACGATGGACGCCTCGCTCTGCTCTTCCGTGAGGACACCCGGGAAGTGCTCGCGCACCTGCGGATCGGCGTTCATGGCCGCCCACGGGGCGAGGTCGGACGTCCGCCAGTCGCGCAGGAGCAGACGATCGGTTCGCAGCTCGAAGCCGCCGCTGTAGGACATCGCGCCAACCTAGCCCGATCACGGGGCGGGAGCGATCGAATATCCGGGGAGTACCGGGATCCTGCCAGCGGTTTGGGCGGCCGACGGGGCGCACCGGGGCCGGCGGCCGACTGGGTGCGGACGCGGCGCCTACGCGCTCTTGCCACCGGGCCGTCGCCCGGTCTCGCAGGCGCTGCTCGGGCAGAGGCGCCGGACGGTCGGCCACGACGGCGGCTCGCGGAAGCGGGTTGCCGGGGAGGGGGCGCGGACCTCTCGGCTGCCGCGTCGACGAGATCGAGGCTGCTGGCCCGGGGCGAACACATCGTGCCCATCCCCGGCACCCGCAGCGCGGAGCGCATGGAGGAGAACGCGGGCGCCGCCGACGTCACCCTGACCGGTACCGGCCTCGCCGCGATCGACGAGATCCTGCCCACGGCGGCTTCGGCGGCCGCTACGCCGAGGGACACGTGCCCACCTGGATCTGACCCGGGGCCGCACCGTCCTTCCCCTCGCTTTCACCCCGCAGGGCCCGCAGCGCGTCACCCCCGCCCGCGCCGAGCGCCATGCCTAGAGCCCGCCGCTCGCGCCCAACCCGCACCGCACCGCCCTCAGATGCTCGGCCAGGGGACCGAGGCCCACGTCGTGTCGGCGTTCGTCGACGGTCTCGGGGTTGCGGACGGGATACGGGAAGAGGGTGCCGGGGTTGATGCGGGTGCCGTAGAACTGCGGCTGGTTGAGTGCGACGGCGCAGTGGTCGGCGATGTAGGCGTGGTGTACGGCGGGGCAGCGGCCGTCCGCCACGGCCTCGGCGATCAGGTCGCGGCACGTGAGCTGGAAGCCGAGGTCGGGGGAGTGCAGGAGGATCATGAGGGCCGCTGTCGAGGCGGGTTCCCCGACCAGTTCGGCGGTGGGCCAGCCATGGCGGGCGACGATCGCGCGGAGCGCCTCCGCGTTGCCGGCGTGGCACTCGGCGATACGGTCGCGGGCCATCGCGGTCGGCGCGGACCGGGCCTCGTGGGCCAGCCGCCGCTCGTCCTCGGCCCTGCGGACCAGCTCGGCGGCGAGCACCTGCTTGCGGGGCGGCGCGGTGCCGGAGGTGGGTTCCATGGCCGGGGCGCCCTTCACACCGGCTCCCGGACGGCGAGCGAGAACCACACTCTCTTGCCCGCGTCCCCCGGTTCCGGCGGATCGGTGCCCCAGTCGTCGGCCAACGCGGCGACGATGGACAGCCCTCGTCCGGACTCGGCGTCCGCGTCCACGGACCGTGGCCGGGGCGGGGCGGGGGAGGGATCGGCGAGCGTCACGCGCAGCTCGCGCTCGGAGCACTCCAGGACGACGGCGATGGTGTCGGCGGGATCGGCGCTCGCATGCCGGACCGCGTTGGCGAACAACTCGTCGGTGGCGAGGACGGCGTCGTCGAGGATCGCGGACAGTTCCCAACGGGCAAGGTGCGCCGCCACCGTGCGCCGTACCCCGGCGGCGCACGACGGGTGCGCTGCCACCGCCATCCGGAGGAGGCGGGACCTCCTGAGTGAGATCAAGGCAGCCTCACCGCGCCCACGGAGCCGCCCGCCCCCTCGGACGGGGCGCCGTGGACGCTCCACCCGGGGTCGTGCACTGCTGCGGCAGGGGTCCGTCGGCGGGGCGTGCCGACACTGACTGCCGTCATCGAGTTCCTCCTTGTCACGCACGGCGGCGGGGCGGACCGGCGCGGCGGGTCGCCGGTGCTGTTGTCGAAGACAACAGCACCGGACACACGAAATACCAGGTGGTGGACGGGTTGTGCAGGTGCGGGCGGGTAGTGGCGCGCGCTGCATGGGTTTCCCGCCATGGTGAACGTCGACGAGAGCCCGTCCCTCCGGGAGCGGTGCGTCCCCGCCGGGTGGCCCGGTATGCGCGGCACCGCCCGCGACCGGCGCGTCAAGCGGCCGCCCCCAGCACCACCCGCGACCGGCGCTCGAAGTCCTGTACGAGGGGCTCGTGGCGGCGGGATGCCAGCCGGCCTCTGAAGTCGCGCAGGGCCTGGATCGAGCGTTCGCTGTGCACGCCGCTGAGCGCTTCGAGGGCGTCGCCGGCCGTGGCGATCGCTTCGTCGAGACGGTTCTGCTGGAGGTGGGCCGTCGCCAGGACGGACCGGCTGATGGCCTGGCGCCGACGGCGGTCGGCGTGGGCACGCACCGACTCACGCGCCGTGTGCTCGGCCTGCGCGGCGAGGCCCAGGTCACGGAAGCAGACGGCGGACTCGGCCTGCAGGTAGTGGTGGTCGAGGAACCGTACCCAGGGCGACTCCTGGGCGGCACCCCGGCTCGCGTCGAGCTGCTTCTCGGCGGCGCGCAGGGCCTCGGCGGTCTCACGGGGCCGGCCCAGCGCCGCGTGCCCGCGCGCGGACATGGCGTGCAGCCGCATCAGCCCGAGGGGACTGCCGGAGTCCTTGGCGGTGGCGACCCCGGCCCGGGCCAGGGCCACGCCCTCGTCGGGGCGGCCCAGGCTGGTCGCCAGATGGGACAGCCCGGCCAGGATCTGCCCGCCGAGCACATGGTCACGCCCTTCCGCGCAGAGCCTGAGTCCCTGCGTCATGTACCGCTGGGCCAGGCCGTACTCCCCGGCGTCGTACGAGCTCCAGCCCGCCATGGCGGCGAGCCGGGCGGCGGCGGCGAACAGTGCGCGGCGGTGGTGCGGTGGCGTGCCGCGCTGCTGGAGCAGGGGGACGACCTCGGTGGTGAGGTACTGCACGATGCTCGTGCGGATACCGCCGCCCCCGTAGTGGTTGTCCATCTCGTCGAACATCCGGAGCATCGCGTGGACCTGCTCCACCGGTCCGCCGGCCGACACCGGCGCGAGCCTGGGTGCGTCACGGCTCTCCACCAGCCAGAGCAGCCAGGCCCGCTGAGGGTTCGTCAGCGCACCCGGCACGAACGGCACCGAACCGAGCAGACTGCGCCGGGAGATGTCGGTGGACCCAAGCTCGGCCAGGGTGTGCAGGGTCTCCGCGACATTCTCGACGTACATCAACGCCCGTCCCGTCACCGGTCGTCCGCGGTCGAGCGGGAAACCGAGGTCGGCCGGAGTGAGCGCGCGGCCCAGCCGTTCGCCGAGCACCGCGGCGATCAACTCCGGTGTGTTTCCACGTGGTTGCTGGCCCTGGAGCCAGCGGGTGACGGAGGCCTTGTCGTAGTTGGTCTCCGAGCCCTGGCAGCGGCCCAGTTCATTGACCCGGAGAGCGAGGGAGGCGTACGAGCAGCCGGCTTCCTTGAGGGCAGTCGCCAGCGGCTTGTTGGGCCCGCCGGCCCCCTTGACCGGGTTCCTTGGTAATCCGTTCGTCACGGCGGCCATCCAGGTGTCGCATCGTGTCGGCGCGCGGCTTGACCCGTGCCCGCCGTGGCGCCAACTCCTGGGCGGGCCGGAGGAGTTCGAGAAACGCTGCCCGCGATGTGCGGCAGGTCACTCGAGCACTATGGTGGCCGAACAACTCAGCCCGCAACCGGCGTTCTGATAATTTCAGAATGAACTGCAAGGAGCTGTCCGTGTCAACGGATC
The DNA here is from genome assembly GCF_053592095.1 of Streptomyces sp. NPDC002787. Taxonomy (NCBI): domain Bacteria; kingdom Bacillati; phylum Actinomycetota; class Actinomycetes; order Kitasatosporales; family Streptomycetaceae; genus Streptomyces; species Streptomyces sp. NPDC002787. The sequence continues at coordinate 143,343 of NZ_JBSFVC010000010.1, forward strand.
GCGTGGCACACTGCACGCTGTGAATCCCGCCCCGGGAGGTTGCACGTGAGTGAGACCCGCGTCGGAGGGAGCGCCCCCGCGGCGCCCACGGTCCTGCGCATGGTCCTCGGAAAACGGCTCCGGCAGTTACGGGAGCGGGCCGGAGTCTCCTTCGACGACGCGGCACGCGCCATCGAGGTCACCGCTCTGACGGTCCGCCGCATGGAGAAGGCCGAAGTCGGCCTCCGCATCCCCTACGTGAAGGAGCTGCTGCGCACCTACGGCGTCCCCGGCCCCGAGATCGAGGACTTCCTCTCCCTGGCCCGCGAGGCCAACCAGCCCGGCTGGTGGCACAAGTTCCGTGACGTGCTGCCCGAGTGGTTCAGCGCCTACGTGAGCCTGGAGAGCGAAGCCGCCGTCATCCGCCTCTACGAACCCCAGTACGTCCCCGGCCTGTTGCAGACCCACGACTACGCCGCCGCCCTCATCCGCGTCGGCTTCCCCAACGCGAGCCCCGAGGAAGTCGAACGGCACGTCGCGCTGCGCCTCAGACGTCAGGACCTGCTGGTCAAGCCCGAGGCACCGGCCGTCTGGGCCATCCTCGACGAGACCGTGCTGCGCCGGGCCGTCGGCGGCCCCGACGTGATGCGGGCCCAGATCGACCGGCTCGCCGAGGCCACGGAACGGCCCAAGGTGAGGATCCAGATCATGCGGTTCGCCGCCGGCCCCCATCCCGGGGCGTACGGCCCCTTCCACTACTTCCGGTTCGGCTTCTCCGAACTCCCCGACATCGTCTACACCGAGGGCCTCGCGGGCGCCCAGTACGTCGACCAGCCCGCGGACGTCGTGACCTACCTGGAGGTTCTGGACCGGATGTCCGTGCAGGCGGAACCGGTGGCCCGGACCAGGGACATCCTGGCGGCACTACGCAAGGAGTTGTGACACATGGCAAGGACACCCGACGGCCCCGTCCACAGCGGCATGCCCGCACCCGAGCTCGGCGCGGAGGGCTGGCGCAAGCCCTGGAGCGGCACCAACGGCGGCTCCTGCGTGGAGGCCAAGCGGCTGCCCGACGGCAGCGTCGCCTTCCGGCAGTCCACCGACCCCGACGGCCCCGCCCTCGTCTACTCGCGGGAGGAGATGGTGGCGTTCCTGGAGGGCGCCAAGGCGGGACAGGCGGACTTCCTCATCGCCTGACCGCCTCCCGACCGAGCCGCTGACCGCTTCCCGACCGAGCCGCCCCGCTTCGTCCGACAGCCCTTCGGCCATCACGCGGATCACTACGCCCGCACAACCGGACAACCCGCACACGCACTCCCGTCACCTCCCGGCCGTGCACAGACTGGGGTCCTCCAGGCCGCGCACGGGCCCGGGAGCCGACACCCGCCACGCACCACCCGAAGGGAGCGGCATGCCTACGCCGCCTCGTGCTCCGCGTCGAGCCATGCCGCCCGCCGCGCGCGCCGGCCGCCCCGGCCGGGCCGCTCCCGAGGGTGGGGCCGTGTCCCCGCTTCTCGTCCGCCCCAACTCTGGCGAAACCCAGGGCAGTTGACGGTAGGTTAGCGACGACCACGCGATGTGAGGCAGGAGAGTTCCCATGGCAGACGGCCACCCCACTCCCGATCAGGAAGCCCTGTCGAAGATCGACACCACGGTGCCGCACTCGGCGCGCATCTGGAACTACTGGATGGGCGGCAAGGACAACTACGAGGTCGACCGCGTCGCGGGCGACGCCTACCGCGAGATCGCCCCCAACATCGAGGCGATGGCCCGCGCCTCCCGCGTCTACCTCATCCGCACCGTCACGTTCGTGGCCCGCGAGTGCGGCATCCGCCAGTTCCTGGACATCGGCACCGGCCTTCCGACGTACGACAACACCCACCAGGTCGCCCAGAAGGCCGCCCCCGAGTCCCGCATCGTCTACGTCGACAACGACCCGCTGGTACTGCGGCACGCGCAGGCCCTGCTCACCAGCACCCCAGAAGGGGTCACCGACTACGTCGACGCGGACCTCCACGACCCGGACACCATCCTCGAAGCCGCCGGGAAGATCCTCGACCTCGACAAGCCGGTGGCCCTGATGCTGATGGGCATCCTCGGCCACATCCAGGACTACGAGGAGGCCAAGGAGATCGTCCGACGCCTCCAGGCCGCCCTGCCGTCCGGCAGCTACTTCGTCCACTACGACAGCACGGACACCGACGCCGAACTCAAGCGCGCCCAGGAGGGCTACGACGACACCGGCGCCGTCCCCTACGTCCTGCGCAGCCCCCGGCAGCTGCACGCCTACTACGAGGGCCTCGAACTCCTGGAACCCGGGATCGTCTCCTGCCCCCTGTGGCGCCCGGAACCGGGCACGAACCCGGAGCCCACGGACGTGTACGGGGGAGTGGCCTACAAGGCGTAGCGACAACTGCCCGGTGCGGGAGGCTCGGGTGGACCGGGAGTGTGCGGTGACGGTCGTGTACTCCCGGGGACTTCGGGTAGGCCCCCCGCATGACCGGCCCCGCGGATCTCGCCCGGCAGGTTCTCGACGCTGTGGAGAGCCTGGCGCCGCTCTGGTTCTCGGCCGTCGAGGACGTGACCCCGCGGCTGTCCCCGAGACAGGTCCTGGCGCTGAGAGCGGTGCTTCACCGGCCCGAGCTGAACCTCACCTCTCTGGCCGAGCAGCTCGGCGTCGGCCTGCCCACGGCCAGCCGGCTCTGCGACCGGCTGGAGGCGGCCGGCATGCTCCAGCGGAGCGTCCGGCTCGACGACCGGCGCGAGGTGCGCCTGGTGGTGACCGCGCGCGGCCGCAGGTTCCTCGCGGACGTCACCGAGTCGCTGTCGGCACGTCTCAGCGACGTCCTCGGGGCGATGCCGCCGGCGGAGCGCGCGCGTGTCGAGCAGGTGCTCCGGGCCCTGGGGTGACTCCTCAGGGGAGCTGGGCCGTGATCTCCCCCGCCCCGCTGTGCACATGGCACAGCAGCAGGCACACGTCGTCCTCGTGCTCGTCGTCCAGCAGCGGGTGCAGGAGCCGGTCGGCCGACCCTTCGAGGTCGTCGTCGAGGGTGTCGGGCGGGAGCGTCCCGAGGGTCGCCGCCAGCTGCTCGATACCCGGGTCGATGCCCTGGGCGCGGCGCTCCACCAGCCCGTCCGTGTAGAGCGCCAGGGTCGACCCGGGCGCCAGCGGCACGGTGTGGTCGGCGATCTCCTGGTGGATGGGGATGCCGAGCATCGCGCCCGGCTTGGCGTCCAGGATCCGTACCTGCCCGTCGGGCGAGCGCAGCACGGGGGGCGGATGGCCCGCGGCGGCCCAGGTGAGGGTCGGCTCCTGCGGATGGAACCGGGCGATGACGGCGGTGGCGTAGAGGTCGGGCTGCAGATGGTGCAGGAACAGGTGGAGACGGGTGAGGAGCTGGCCGGGGGTCTTGCCGTCGACCGCGTAGGCGCGCAGCGCGGTCCGCAGCTGGCTCATCATGACGGCGGCGTGCAGCCCGTGCCCGGTGACGTCACCGATGATGGTGATCAGGCTGCCGTCGGGCTGGCGGAAGGCGTCGTACCAGTCGCCGCCGATGTTCAGGCCCCGGGTGGCAGGCAGATAGCGCGCGGCGAGCCGCAGCCCCGGGGTGGTGGGCAACTCGGTGAGCAGGGCGCGCTGCAGGGTCTCGGCGATGTCGCGGTTGTGCTCGAAGCGCCGGGCGTTCTCCAGGGCGACGCCGGCCCGCCGGGCGAGCTCGATCAGCATGAAGGCGTCGTCGGCGTCCCAGCGCTCGTCGTCGGGCGGTGACAGCGTCAGGACGCCGAGCGGAGCACGACGGGTCATCAGGGGCACGCACAGCAGCGGCCGGGTGGGATCGAGCGCGGAGGGCGGCTGGTCGTCGACACCGGGCAGACCGCCCGGGTGATCGGCGGCGTACTGGGGGCGCCCACGGCGGGCCGCGAGGACGGCGGCCGCCGGACGCGGCCCGCCCCGGCGCACATCACCCTCGCTGTCGAACAGCCATACGTCCGCCGTGCGGGCGTACCGGGGCACCAGCAGCGTCGGCAGCAGCCGCACGATCGCGTCCGGGTTCAGGGACGCCGTCAGGGCGGCACTCGCGTCGGCGAGGAAGGTGAGTCTGCCGCGGGCGTTCTCCGCCTCCTGGCGGGCCTTCTGCTCGGCGGCGAAGAGTTCGCGCTGCGCGCGACCGGCCGCGTCCAGCTCGGCGTGCAGGGCGAGGACGCCCTGGTTGGTCTGGTGGAGTTCCTCACGGTGGAAGGCGACCAGCGCCTCCTGCTCGTCGAGCTTCTCCAGCAGCAGCGCGGCGTCCTCGTCGGCCCCGAACAGGGCCTCCGCCAGCGTCGTCGGATCGCAGGCCACATGGTCGCTGTCCGGCAGCCGCGCCTCCTGCGAGCAGGCGACCGTCAGCCGCCAGGGCTGCCGGAACTCACCCGGCCGCCGGTTCGCCGACGTCACCTCGACCAGGAACCGGGTGCCGCCGGGCCGTGCCGTGGTGGCCCGCGCGGTCAGCAGCCATGTGCCGCCCTTGGTGAGGCACTGCCGCAGCTGCGCGCTGAGCACGGACACCAGCCGGGCCCGGTCGGTCGTGGACACCCCGTGCGCGGTGGCGAGCCGCGCGGTGGCGATACGCGCCCGAGCGGCGTCGGTGACGGAACTGACGTGCCAGGTACGGGTCATGGGAGGCGGTCCGGCGGGGAGGGGCTCAGTACCGCGACGGTGGTGTCGTCGCGTACCGGCCGGGCGGGGCTGCTCGCGTCGCGCACGATCACGGCGGCGATCACAGCGGGGTCGAGGCTGGGGCTGTGGGCGACGGGGCCCGGGCTCCAGCGGCTGGGCAGGCCGTCGCTGTGCAGCACGAGCAGACTGTCGTCCCCCCAGGCGACCTCGTGCTGCGGCAGGTGCGCCGCCCGGTGGGCGCCGACTATGCCGGGCCGTGACAGCAGTGGCTGCCAGCTCGCACCGGTGCGCAGCCGTGCCCCGATGTTGCCGACGCCGGCGAACAGCAACCGCCCGGCGGCGACGTCGAGTTGGGCCACGGCGACGGCCGCGCCCCGGGTGTCGCGCAGCGCGCCCTCCAGACGCCGCAGCAACTGCGCGGGAGGCAGCTCGGGCACCCGGCACAGCTGCTCCACGGCCGCCGAGGACGCGCGGGCCGCCGCCAGGCCGTGGCCCAGCCCGTCGGCCAGCATCAGCGTGGTGAGGTCGCCCGCCCGGACCCACGCCCAGGCGTCGCCGGAGAACTCCGCGCCGGCGAAGGGGACGTTGACACCCCCCGCGCGCACGGGCGGGGCGGGGGAGGGGGCCGGGCCGCCCCGGCGGCCCCGACGGGAACCGAGCCGCGCCAGGGCGACGGTGCCCCGGCCGACCGTGCTGTGCAGGTCGAAGTCGTCGGCGACCCGGCGGCAGGTGCCGAGGCCCGCGCCGAGCGAGGACGTGGTGGAGAAACCGTCGCGCAGGGCGCTCGCGACGTCGCGCACCCCCGGTCCGTGGTCGATCGCCACGATCTGCACCATGGAGGCCGCGCCGTCCGCCCGTTCGGGCGCGGGCCGGGCCACGACTTCCAGCAGTATCAGCCCGCCATCGGCGTGCTTGAGCAGATTGGTCGCCAGCTCGGTGGCCACCAGCGCGCAACCGGCGGCGCGGCCCTCGTCGAGCCCGGCACGGGCCGCCGCGGCCTCGGCGGCCACCCGGGCGTCGCGCACCCGGGTCGAGTCGTGCACCGGCACCTCCCAGACGCGTGGCATCAGCGCTCCTCGCGCGGTCGTGGCGCACCCGACAGCCAGGAGGTCACCGTCACCGTGGTGCCCGAACCGGGCCGGCTGTCGATCGCGAACTCGTGGACGAGCCGGCGTGCGCCGCCCAGCCCCATGCCCAGACCCTCGCCGGAGGTGTAGCCGTCGAGGAGCGCCTGGTCGAGGTCCGCGATGCCCGGCCCCTCGTCGCTGAAGGCCAGCCGCAGCCCACGCGTCCCACCCTTGTCCACGGGCTCGCAATCCATCTGGCCTCCGCCACCGTGGACCAGGGTGTTGCGCGCCAACTCACTGGCCGCGGTGACCAGTTTGGTCTGCTCGACCAGGCCGAAGCCGAGCTGGGCGGCCGCCTGCCGCACATGCTGCCGTACCCACACCAGATCCAGATCCGAGTGGATCGGCAGGCAGGCGGAGACACCGCCGGCGGTCTGCATCACGGACTCTCCTGGCGGGCGTGCCCACGGCGGGGGAAGGTCGGGTCCGATTCGCCGAGGAGACGCAGCGCGTCCTCGGTGCTGAGCGCGGTGCGCAGTCCGGGCAGGGTCAGCCCCAGCTCGACCAGGGTGATGGCCACCGCCGGACGCATGCCCGCCACCACCGTGCCGGCGGCGAGCAGACTCGTCTGGGCCGCGATGTCGCCGAGCACCCGGCCCAGGAACGAGTCGACGATCTCCACACCGGAGAGGTCGATGACCACACCCGTGGCCCCGCTGCGCGCGACCGTGTCGCTGATGTCCTGCTGGAGCTGTTCCGCCGCGCCGTCGTGCAGATCGCCCTGGAGCGACACCAGCAGGACGTCGCCGAGCTTGAGCACGGGTACGGGTGCCCCGTACGGGGACGGACCGCCGTAGGAGGCGGGCGGGCCGCCCCTCACCTGGACCTCGAACCGGCGTCGTCACGGGACACGATGTCCGTGCCCTGCTTCCGCAACGCATACGCCAGGGCGTCCGCGAGACTCGTGCGGGTGAGCACCGAGCTCAGGTCGATGCCCAGATGGACGATGGTCTGCGCGATGGGCGGGCGGATGCCGGAGACGATGCACTCGGCCCCCATCAGCCGCGCCGCGGCCACTGTCTTCATGAGGTGCTGGGCCACCAGGGAGTCGACGGTCGGGACCCCGGTGATGTCCAGGATGGCGAACTTGGCGTGCTGCTCGACGATCGAGTCGAGGAGCCTTTCCATCACCACCTGGCTGCGCGCGCTGTCCAGCGTGCCGATCAGTGGGACGGCGACGATGCCCTCCCACAGCTTGATCACCGGCGTGGCCACCTCCATCAGCTGCAGTCGCTGCCGGTGGATGAGCTCCTCGCCCTCGTTGAGCGCCGTCTCCAGCACCACCAGACGCAGGGTGCCCATCAGGACGGTGAGGGTGGTGGTGCACTCCCGCAGGTGCGTGGCCGGCGCGGCGGCGAACTCGGCGAGGAGGAGTTCGGTGATGGGCGGGCGCAGCGCGTCCACCTCGGCGGAGATCTGCGTGACGGTGGAGCCGGCCCGGGCCCGGGCGGCGGCCGTCCGCGCGAGCTGCTCGCGCACGACATGGAAACCGCCGGCCTCCGCGTCCTCGACGCTTTCCGACGCGGCCACGGCGGCGAGCGCGTCCACCACGGCCCGGCCCGCCTCCACCGCCTCGTCGCGGGAGTGGGTGAAGACGGTGCGGAACAGTGCGGCGTCGGCCCAGCGTTGCGCGATCTGTTCCTGGCGGTTGCGCAGGAAGCTCGCCACTTCCTGCGCCGGTGTCACCTGCTGGTCTGCCGTGTCCTGCTCCGGCACGGGTCTCTCCTCACTTGCTGTCGCGTCTTCCCGCTCCGGGAAACGCCTGGTGGACGGACTTATCGGTGGGACCGGTCGGCCTCCTCCCGGCCGAACCAGTCGAGACAGACCACGAGTGCGTCGTCGTCCGCCACGGGGGTGCCGCGGTGACCGGAGAGCTCTCTGAGTACCGCACCGGGGACATCGGCGGCGGGAAGCAGCCGCGTGGCGTTGACCGCGCGGGCCAGCGCCCGTTCCCCGTACGTCTCCCCGCCGGGCGTGGCGACGGAGTACACCCCGTCGCTGACGAAGACGAGCCGGTCGCCCGGCTCCACCGTCAGCTCCTGGGCGACGTACCGCGTCTCCTCGAACATGCCCAGCGGCAGCTGCGCCTCCAGGGCGACCAGGGTGACGCTCCCGTCACGCAGCAGCAGCATCCGGGGCGAGCCCGCGTCGACGACCTCCAGGCGCCCGGTGGTCAGGTCCAGATCCAGCAGGAGCACCGACAGATGGACGGACCCGCCGTACTGGGCGTGCACGGCCTGGTCGGCCAGGGCCGCCTGGTCGGCGATGGGCACGCCCGCCCGGCGGGCGTTGCGCAGCGCGTTGATCCCCAGATTGGTCAGCAGGGAGGCCTCGATGCCCTCGCCCATGCCGTTGGTGATGTACAGCATGAGGTGGTCCGCGTCGGCGGACCAGTCGAAGTTGTCGCCGAAGATGGCGTAGGCGGGCTCCAGTTGGCCGCCGAGCGCGTACTCGGGGCAGGTGGCGGAGCGGCCCGGCAGCAGCTGCCACTGCATCTCGGCCGCCAGGGTGAGCCGGCCGGCGCGACGCGCCCGGACGTACAGATCGGTGTCCCGCTCCGCGACGACCAGCTCGTGACCCAGGACCCCGGCCAGCTCGGCCAGTTCGGCGAGGCACTTGTCCGCGTACGCGGCGGACGGCAGCGCGAGACAGAGCACGCCGAGCCGGTCACCACGCACCGTGACCGGCAGATGTGCCCGTACCCGGCCGTCGCCGAGCTTCTCCACGTACGGCTCCTGCGCCCCGAACGCCCGGCCGGTGGGCCCGTCGTGCATCGGCAGGGGCTCCGGCGGGTCGGGGCGCGTGGACACCGGGCGCAGGGTGGTGAGCGAGTAGTCGGCCAGGTAGAGCTGGACGTCCCGCGCCGACCAGTCGTCGCTCAGTACGTCGCGGATCGCGTCCACCAGGTGGTGCGGAGCAGCGGAGCGAAGGGCTCGTTCGGCTGCCACGAATCTGTTCACGATGTCGGATACGCCGTTCTTTCCACAGCTGACAGTGTTCGAGATGCCTGGAAGAGTGGGGCCGTGACTTCCTCCTCCCACCCCCGGCCGGACGAGGTGGCCCGTGTGACCTCCGAGGCGGCCGAGCTGCTGGAGGTTCTGTGGGGACGCGCCTCGACGGCCCCGGTGTCCGCCTCCCAGCTCCGCGTGCTGTTCATCCTCGAGCACCACGACGGCATCAATCTGCGCATGCTCGCCGACGCTCTCGGCTCCACCCCGCCGTCCACCAGCCGGCTGTGCGACCGGCTGGAGGCGGTGGGCTTCGTCGAGCGCCGGGCCAGCACGGCCAGCAGGCGCGAACTCAGTCTGCGGCTGAGCCGCCGCGGACGATCCTTCCTGGTGGACCTGCGCGCCCGCCGCGAACACGCCCTGCGGTCGGTGCTGGAGGAGATGCCCGCCGCGAAGCGGACCGCGCTGCTGGAAGGGCTGGAGGCGTTCTGCGCCGCCGCCGCGTCACAGATCCACGAGGGCGATGCCGACGACGCCCGGAGCGCCTGACCGCCGCCGACCCGGTCCCGGTCCGACAGCCTCATCACAACCCTTCCCCTGCGCTTGGCCCCCGGCTCACTCTGTTGCCTCCCGGCCATAGTTGTCAAACGACAACTGTTGGCCATGTGCACGCCCGTTCCCGCCGACGGACCGGCCCGAGAGGCCCTGGCCGCCGGCGGGCGACAGGGCCTACTCCTGTGCCGGATGCTCGTCCGGCTGCGGGGCCACCTGACCGGAGTCCACGGCGGCCAGCGCCTCGTCCACGCTGTCCACCGTCGCCACGGTGATGCTGACGCCGGTCAGATCGAGAATCCGGCGTACGGCCGGTGCCGGGGCGATGACGTACACGCCGCCGGGGATCCGCCGCACCTCCTGGTACGTCCGCAGGATGATGTTCATGCCGGACGAGTCCATGAAGGGGACCGCCGACACGTCCAGCAGGAAGTGCCGTCGGCCGTGGCGAAGTTGGTTCGCCAGATGGTGCTGCAGCTCGGTCGCCGTGTCGATGTCCAGTTCCCCCTCGATCGTGAGCAGCACGGCGTCGTCACGAGGCAGATCGACCTTGATCGACAGGGGGTTCTGGGCAACGGACACGAGGGCCTCCTGGCTCTACCGACCGGGGGCACGGTGCCCCGATCCACGGATTCGACGCATCGCCCGGCGATGCGCTCGTGCGCATACCCGCGAATCGTCCGGACACACAGCCCCGATCAGGCGACTCCGGGTTCCAGCAGACCGGTGCGCAGCCGCTTGATGATGCGGCTGATCAACCGGGACACATGCATCTGGGACACCCCGAGCTGCTCGGCGATCTGCGACTGGGTCAGTTCCTCGACGAACCGCAGGTGCAGGATCCGGCGCTCCCGGTCGTCGAGTTCGGCGATCAGGGGTGCCAGCGACTGGAAGTCCTCGACGAGTTGCAGCGAGGGGTCCTCCTCGCCGATGAGGTCGCCCAGTACGGTGTCGCCCTCCTCGCCGCCGTCGGAGGTGAGCGCCGCGTCGAGCGAGGAGGTGTTGTAGCCGTTGGACGCCTTGCGCGCCTCGATGACCTCCTCCTCGGACAGGGACATCAGCTCGGACAGCTCACGCGTCGTCGGCATACGGCCCAGCCGGGACTGCAGCTCGTCCGTCGCGCGGGCCAGCTCCACCCGCGCCTCCTGCAACCGCCGCGGCACATGCACCGCCCAGCTCGTGTCCCGGAAGAACCGCTTGATCTCGCCGACGATGTACGGCACGGCGAACGTGGTGAACTCCACCTCCCGGGACAGCTCGAACCGGTCGATGGCCTTGATCAGCCCGATGGTGCCGACCTGGACGATGTCCTCCAGCGAGTCCTCCCGGCCCCGGAAGCGCGAGGCCGCGTACCGCACGAGCGACAGGTTCATCTCGATGAGCGTGTTGCGCACGTACTGGTGCGCGTGCGTGCCCTCCTCCAGCATGGTCAGCCGGTCGAAGAACTGCCGCGACATCTCCCGTGCGTCCTTCGGCCTGACCTGCGACGGATCCTCGATCAGGGGGAGATCCACCCCGTCCGTCACGACCCCCCGTGCCGTGGCCGTTGTCCGTGCCGTCACGGCTGCCATGCTGTCCACCCCTCTCGCCCGAAGCCTTGCTGCCATCCCACGCCTGCCCCGGTACCGGCGACTCAGTCCAACTCGTTCCTGAAAGGGACTGTGTTGCTCCGCACTCTGGCCGGAAGTCGTCGCCGCCCCCCGAAGCCGGGGATCACCGGCGGTCGACGGCCCGTCACGACGAACGCGCGCACCGCTGTTTGCCCACCGGATCGCGGGGCAAGCGGAGTTCCACGCCTCCGCATCGGAGGTGGTCGGCGGAAGCGGTGTTCCGTGCCCGGGCCTTGGTCGCTCGCCCACCGTTCCCGCCGCAAGTCCCTGAAAGCGTCGTTCAGGAGCGATTCCCATGCTGGTCAATGTGTCCGCAAACGGTTCCGGTACATCCGTACGTCCCGGTACGTCCGACAGGAGGACGCACGACGACGCCCCCGAGACCGCCGCCGCCTTCGCCCGCCTCGCGGCGATGGACGAAGGACCCGAGCGTGACGTCGTACGAGACGAACTGGTGCGGGCCTGGCTGCCCATGGCGCACCGCATCGCCGGCCGCTTCCGCAATCGCGGCGAGTCGCTGGAGGACCTGCGCCAGGTCGCGGCCATGGGCCTGGTCAAGGCGGTGGACCGCTACGAGCCCGACCGGGGCGCGTTCGAGAGCTACGCCGTACCCACCATCACCGGAGAGATCAAGAGGCACTTCCGCGACCGGATGTGGACGCTCCGCGTGCCCCGGCGCGTCCAGGACCTCCGCAACAAGGTGCGCGTGGCCCGCCGCGAACTCAGCCAGACCTCCGGCGGCGGCACCGAGCCCTCGATCGCCGACATCGCCACCCACACCGGGCTCACCGAGGAGGAGGTCAACGCCGGGATGGAGGCGCTCGACAGCTTCAGCGCCCTGTCCCTGGACGCCGAGATGTCCTCGGGCGACGACGGCTACAGCCTCGCCGACACGCTCGGCGCGCCCGACTCGGCGTTCGACGTCGTCGTGGACCGGGAGGCGGCCAAGGAAGGGCTGCGCCGGCTGCCCGAACGCGAGCGCGCCATCCTCTACATGCGCTTCTTCGAGGACATGACGCAGAACCGCATCGCCGACCGTCTCGGCATCTCCCAGATGCACGTCTCCCGTCTCATCAGCCGCAGTTGCGCCCGCGTCCGGGACGAGGCCCTCGGCCGGACCACCCCTCCTTCCTGACCGTCGGCCGCACGCCGCCGTCCCGGCCGGCCCCGAGGCGTACGCCGTGGTCCCGGCCGGTCCTTCCGACGTATTCCGAAGCCCCGATCACCCAGGAGCGAAACAGATGCTGATGCCCCATCCCGCGACCCTGCGCCGGCTCGTCGAGGAGTACGAGTCGCTCATGGCCCACGGGGGCGAGCAGAGCGATCTCCAGACCGCTCGCCGCGCGCAGGACCTGGCGTACACGTTGTGCGTGTCCACGGGCACTCGTGACGTCCGCCAGGCCCTGGAAGCGGCACGCCGGCAGCTCGCGGCCGCGCAGGCGACCACGACCGCCGAGCTGTGCGGGAAGCGGGTGGTGGTGCCCACGGGGGAGCTCGACAGCCATGGTCCGAGCGAGAGCGGGTATGTGGCGCTTCATGAACCGTGCTGAGCCGAGCTGTCCCGAACCGTCTATCCCCCGGACACGATGACATCGATGGAACGCCACCCGATCGGAAACCACGGCACCGCTCCTGTGGAGGCCTCGTCCGCGCGGGCGGGGCGTCCACCGGTCGCGATCACCAGTGCCGCCGCCGCCCGCGGCTATGTACGGGCGTTCGTGGGGGAGCGATGGCGTTCCGCGGCCGGACCGCCGACCGAGGAGTCGATGATCGATCTCATCCTCGTCGTCTCCGAACTGGTCACGAACGCCGTCCGGCACGGCGGGGGCATCGCGGGATTCGACGTCACCCTCACCCCCGAAGGCGTCCGGCTGAGCGTGCGCGACTACAGCACGGCCCTGCCCGTGGGCATCCACGGGCCGGGCGTGCTGCCCGGCGCCCACGAGGGCCGGGGCTACGGATGGCCGCTGATCAACCGGCTGTCCAGTGAGGTCGACGTGGAGCGCCGCCCGGCCGGCGGCAAGACGATCAGCGTGCTCGTACCGCTGAGCTGACCTCTCACCAGGCTCGTCTCACCAGGACAGCCTCACCTCTCACCAGGGCAGGAAGACGTGTACGTCCTTGCCCTGGGCGTGCACCACCACGCTCACCTCGTCGCACAGCGTGTGGATCAGGTACCAGCCGATACCCCCGCCCCCCTTGCTGGGGCTGAAGGGGCGCGGCGCGGGCGAGGTGGTGCTCGTGTCCCCCAGCGTCACATGCACCCCGTCGAGGGTGCGCCGCATCGTCAGCTCGAAGCGCCCCGGAGCGTACTGCACCGCGTTGGCGGCCAGCTCGGTGACGACCAGCAGGATGTCGTCCCAGTGCTCCACGGCCGCCGGCGGGGACGTGCGCGCCAATGTGCCAAGGAACCCCTCGGCGACCGTGCGGGCGCCCGTCACGTCGCCGAGTTCTCCGTCGAAGGCGGCGTGAGTGTCGTGGATCTCCTCGGCAGTCAGTTTGTCGTCCCTACGCGGCTCTGTTGCCATCTCGTCTTCCCCGGCTCGGCTCTTCGAGGCGCACGCGATGTCGCGTACCCCTCCGACGCACGTGTTTCCCGAGCGGGGAGGGGCTACGCGTGCGAAAGCGCAGGGATGTGTGAGGCCTTCGGGAAGAAAGCGGCCCCGCCACGCCTCCGGCCGACGCCGGCGCTCTACCGATCACCCCGCCTCACCGTCCTCGCCCGGCGTCCTGAAGACCAGCAGGGCCACGTCGTCGTCGTTGTCGACCGGACGGGTCCGCTCCAGGAGCAGGTCGCAGAACACATGCAGGGGCCGGTGGGCGAGCGCCGCCGCGTGCTGGCGCAGGCGCGCCATGCCCCGGTCGAGAGGGTGCGCCGGGGACTCGATCAGACCGTCCGTGTACAGCACGAGCGTCGACAGCGGCGGGAGCGGGGTGAGCGTGTCGGTACGCGGCCGGATCAGGCCCGTGCCCAGCAGGTGGTCGTGCTCCTCGTCCAGGAAACGGGACCGGCCGTCGCGCGTGATCAGCAGCGGCGGCGGATGCCCGGCATTGGTCCACCGCAGCGCCCACTCGCCGTCGCCCGTCCGCTCCACCCGGCCGAAGATCACGGTCGCCATGGACGCCTCGGTCACGTTCACCACGGCCTGGTCCAGCCGCTCCACGATCATGCTCGGCGGCTCGTCCAGCGCCCAGGCGTAGGCGCGGAGCATGTTGCGGACCTGCGCCATGCCGGCCGCCGCGTCGATGTTGTGCCCGACGACGTCTCCGATGGCCACCGCCAGGGACCCGTCGGCCAGCGAGAACGCGTCGTACCAGTCCCCGCCGACCTGCGTGGACTCCGACGCCGACTCGTAGCGCGCGGCCATCGACAGCCCCGGCACCTCCGGCATCTGGGGCAGCAGATGGCGCTGCATGGTCTCCGCGATGTGCCGCTGTCGCTGGTAGAGACGGGCGTTCTCCAGAGCGAGCCCGGCCCGGCGGGCTATGTCCTCCAACAGGGACAGCTCGGCGTCGGTGAAGGCCCCCGGCCGGTCGCTGAGGCCCAGCGTGAGGGCGCCGAGCACCGCGCGCGGGCCACGGATCGGCGCTATCGCCGCCGAGTGCAGACCGGTCGTCCGGAACAGCTCCTGCTGCGCGACCGTGATCCCCGAGTCCGCCGGCCCCTGGTAGGTCTCGGGCCCGGCCAGCGCCGACGCCGCCCCGCGCAGCGCCCGGGACAGCGGCATGAACGACTCCTCGTGCACCGGCGGCAGCGGGCCCTCCAGGTCCTCGCGCCGCACCACGGATCCATGGTGGTGGGTCGCCACCGTGGTGCGCCAGACGTCGTCGCTCTCGGTGATCAGATCCACGATCGCCCAGTCCGCCAGCCGGGGCACCACCAGCCGGACCAGGCGCGCGACCGCCTCCTCGGAGTCCAGCGTGGAGGTCAGCCGGGTCGTCGTCTCGGCGAGCAACGCCAGCCGGTCCAGCTGTGACAGCGTCGCCGCCCCGGCGGCCGGGACCACTCCACTGTCCGGGACGGACTCGTAGAAGAGCACCACCGCGCCGGTCGCGGCGCCGGCGAGCCGGCACGGTGTGACCAGCCAGGTCACCGGCAGCAGCGTGGCGTCACCGCGGCGGAACCACTCGCGGTCCCCGCCTCTCGTACGGCCGCTGAGGAACGCTTGCATCATCGAGCACGCCGCCCTGGGCATCGTCTGGCCGAGGTGATCGCGGTGCAGCAGCTCGTGGGCGTCCCGGCCGACGAGGCCCTCGGCCGGTATGCCGATCAGTTCCTCGGCCCGGCGGTTCACGGCGACGATGGAGCCGTGGTCGTCCACCGCGTACATGCCGGCGTGCACGAGATCCGGCAGGCCGTCCGGCAACCGCACAGCCGGGCCGGGCGGCTGCCAATCGGTGTGATCCGGACTCCACGTGCTCATGTTCGAGCTCCTCCGACTCCGTCGTCGACGGGACTATGACCGTACGCGCCGACGGGACGAGGGCCGCCGGTGCTGCACGCATTACCCCGTCCCCGACGACCTACGCGCACGAGGCCCTCGACCGCAGGTCCGAGTATGCGGGCGGCCTCACGCCTGGGTGTGCCGGACGCAGGCCGTGACGACCTCGCGCAGGCTCCCCGTCCGCTCCATCACCTCGCGCTGCACGCGCGCACCGTTGCCGCGCCCCATCAGCTCGGCGACGGCCGCACGGGCCCGCTCCGCGTCACCGTTGGCGACCAGGGCCTCCTCGACGTGGTCGAGCAGCGCGCCGATCACCTCGACTGCGGGCCGGGGCCGCATCGTCACGGGGTCAAGGAGGTTCTCCGACATCCCGGAGCGGGCGGCACGCCACGTCGCCAGCCGCAGCAGTCCCGCACTGTGCCCGAGCGGCTCCCGGCCGGCCCGCCACTCGCGCGCCGCGGTGTCGACGAGCCCGCGGGCCAGCGCCGCGACGAGGACCGCGGTGTCGGGGTGCAGACAGACATCCGCGACCCGGATCTCGACGGTCGGATACCGCTGCGACAGCCGGGCGTCGAAGTAGACCATCCCCTCGTCGCGGACGACGCCCGTGGCGATCAGGTCGCTGACGCACTGGTGGTACCGCTCGGCCGAGCCGAAGATGTCCGACGGACCGGCCATCGGCCACAGGTCCCACACCTGGGTGCGGTAACTGGCGTACTGGCTGTCCCGGCCCTGCCAGAAGGGCGAGTTCGCGCTCAGGGCCGTCAGGACGGACAGCCACGGCCGCATACGGTCCAGGACGGCGACACCCTCGTCGTCGGACTCCACGGAAACGTGCACATGACAGCCGCAGACCAGCTGTACCTGCGT
The DNA here is from genome assembly GCF_053592095.1 of Streptomyces sp. NPDC002787. NCBI lineage: Bacteria > Bacillati > Actinomycetota > Actinomycetes > Kitasatosporales > Streptomycetaceae > Streptomyces > Streptomyces sp. NPDC002787. Next base: position 159,534 of record NZ_JBSFVC010000010.1, read on the forward strand.
GGCCAGGCCGAACTCCCGCGCCATCCACAGATACCTGCTGTTCATGGTGATCGTCGGGCTCACGGGCAACGGCGACGTGGCCAGCGCCGCGACCGCGCTGCCGAGCCCCTCGGCGTGCCGCGCCGCGTCCTTGCGGCAGCGGATGATCTCGGCCCCCAGAGCCGCCATCTCCGACTGCGGGTGCGTGGCGAACTCCACCTGCTCGTCGTGGAGTTCCTTCTCGAACACGTCCTGCCCCGCGCCCTCCTGCGCGGCCCGCGCGAGCACCGCCGCGGCCCGTGCTTGCGGCTCACCGGTCTCGGGATCGACCAGGAGCAGTTCCTCTTCCACTCCGACGGTACGCACGTCATCTGGCCCTTCTGCGGGGAGGTGGTGACAGCCGTGTGCCCTCGGACGGCGCCGGGACACCTCACCGGGTGACGAGCGGGCCGTTGTCCGCGCGAAGCCGTGCATGGGGCGACGGCGTCCACGCATGCCGTGTACGCGGCGACGGCCCGGGTACCCGTCCGGCGCTTCGGGAGCCGTACCGGGCAGGTGCGGCCCCTAGTCCGCGACACGGAGGAGGAGAACGTGACCAGCACCACCGAGACCGGCCACGTGACCGGAACGGCCGACAAGGACTACAACCTGATCTGGTACGTCGAGGCCTGCCTGGAGAACGCGCTGCGCCTCGAGTCGTACATCCAGGACGCGGAGCGGGCGAAGGACACCGAGGTGGTCGAGCTGTTCCGCAAGGCGCAGGCCGACAGCCGCAAGGGCGCCGACCTGGGCAAGCAGCTGCTGCGCCGCCGTCTGAGCGACTGACGCCCCGTCCTGGCCCCCCAACCGCACGCCCGGGTGAGAACGGCGCCTCACCCGGGCCGCCCGCGGCTCTCGTCAAGTGGGCCCGAGCCCGGGTCACGACCATCGGACGCTCCCTTCTCCCGAGGACAGAGGGAGGACCAGCGCCATTGTGGGCACGGTCGGGATCGTCACGCGAACCGGCCGGAGGGAAATCGGCTACGCCGCGCGCGGAGCCGCCGAGCGAGGTCTCGTCCCTCTGCAGCGGACGGAAAAGGCGAAGGCAAGGAGGGTCGACCCCACTCCTTGCCACTCTCAACTTATAGCGCGCACGGGGGCTTGCGGCAAGACCCGGGTCGTGCCGCAGAATCGCCGGCCGAAGCAGGAATCCATGCGCACAGGGGGTTGTGATGATCGACGTGATCGTGGCCGGCGGGGGGCCCACCGGACTGATGCTGGCGAGCGAACTGAGGCTCGCCGGGGTGCGTACGGTCGTCCTGGAGAAGCTGACCGCACCGAGCGGGGAATCCCGTGGGCAGGGTCTGCACGTGCGCAGCGTCGAGATCATGGATCAGCGCGGTCTGCTGGACCGGTTCCTCGAGGTCAGCAAGAAGTTCCAGGTCGGCGCTTTCTTCGGCGGCATCATGAAGACGTGGCCAGAGCGTTTGGACACGGCCCACGCGTACGGGCTCGCCACCCCGCAGCCGGTCACCGAGCGGCTGCTCGAGGAGCGTGCGCGCGAACTCGGCGCCGACCTCCGGCGCGGCCACGAAGTGGTCGGGCTGTCGCAGGACGAGAACGGGGTGAGCGTCGAGCTGGCGGACGGTACGCACCTGCGCTCGCGCTACCTCGTCGGATGCGACGGCGGCCGCAGTACGGTGCGCAGGCTGCTCGGCGTCGGATTCCCCGGTCAGCCCGCCACGGTCGAGACGCTGCTGGGCGAGATGGAGGTCACCGAGGATCCGGCGACGATCGCCGCGGTCGTCGAGGAGGTCCGCCGTACCCAACTGCGGTTCGGTGTCAGCCCCGGCGAGGACGGGGTGTGCCGTGTCATCGTGCCCGCCGACGGTGTGGCCGAGGACCGCGCGACCGCGCCGACCCTCGAGGAGTTCAAGCAGCGGTTGCGGGCGGTCGCGGGCACCGACTTCGGCGCGCACTCGCCGCGCTGGCTCTCCCGCTTCGGCGACGCCACCCGGCAGGCGGAGCGCTACCGGGTCGGCCGGGTGCTGCTGGCCGGCGACGCGGCGCACATCCACCCGCCGACCGGCGGGCAGGGGCTCAACCTGGGCGTGCAGGACGCGTTCAACCTCGGCTGGAAACTGGCCGCCGCGGTCGACGGCTGGGCACCGGACGGACTGCTGGACAGCTACCACGCCGAGCGGCACCCGGTGGGCGCCCGCGTGCTGGACAACACCCGCGCGCAGATCACGCTGCTGGGGACCGACCCGGGCGCGATCGCGCTGAGGGAGCTGTTCGGCAGGCTGATGGACTTCGAGGAGGCGAACCGGTACATCACCGGGATGATCACGGCGGTCGACGTCCGCTACGACTTCGGCGAGGGCCACGAACTGCTCGGCCGGCGGATGCGCGACCTGAGGCTGAAGAGGGGGCGCCTCTACGAGCTGATGCACGACGGCCGCGGACTGCTGCTCGACCAGACCGGCCGTCTCTCGGCGGCGGGCTGGGCGGACCGGGTCGACCACGTCGTCGACGTCAGTGAGGAACTGGACGTGCCCGCCGTGCTGTTGCGGCCGGACGGCCATGTGGCATGGGCCGGCGACGACCAGCGGGACCTGCTCGACCGACTCCCGCGGTGGTTCGGCGCCGCCGCCTGAGCGTGGGGTGCGGGGCCCCGGAGTCGTTCAGAGCGCGAGATCGACGACGACGGGCCGGTGGTCCGACACGGGCGTCCGAGGCGTACGCGCGCCGACGGCGGCACCCTGGGACGTCCCGTCCACCAGCACATGGTCGAACCGCACCAAGGGGCGGTGCGCGGGGTACGTCGGCACACGCGCCAGATCCCGCCACCCTCGACCACCCGTCGGGGAGACCGACTCGGCCGTGTTCAGGACGACTCGGGGAATCGCGCCGATCAGATTGAAGTCGCCCAGCAGGACATGAGGACGCGGAAGACCGGTGACCCAGTCGCGGACGGCGAGCAACTGCCCGATGTTCCACCCCGGGACGAACGAAAGGTGCACCGCCACCACCGTGAACGGCCCCCGCGGTCCCACCACCACGGCGGCCAGGGCCGCGCGGGGCTGATCGCGGACGAGGGTGAGCCCGGCCCTCCCGGCCACCCGCAGCGGCAGAGCGAACGGAGCCGGGGTGAACCGCCTGGCCCTCCACTCGCGCACCGGCAACCTGGACAGCAACGCGATGCCGTGCGAGGGAACGTCACCCTCCCGCCTCACCTCCCGGCGGCCGTACACCCGCAGTCCCGCCACGGCCGGGTCGAACACCCACCCCGCGCCGGGCACCGCACGGCCATGCGCCGCCGACGCGTACCGCCAGTCCCGCGCCCCCATCGCCTCGGCGGCGACCCATGCCTGATCCACACCCCCCGACCGCTCCTGCAGCCGGTCGACCTCCTGCAAGGCCACGACATCGGCATCCCACGACGCGACGGCCTCACCCAACGCGAGCCCCGCGTCCACCCCCGGCAGGTCAACAGGCCGGCCGTCCCGAAGGGTCCGCCCGTGCAGCACATTGAAGGTCCCGAACCTCATCGCCGCACCCTATGCCGGAGCCGCGCGGCGCCCGCACGCATCAAGACCGGGCGACCCCCGCCGACCGTCGCCGGCCGGCCACAGATCGTCGTGGGCGGCGTCCATGAACGCGACCTGCGCCCGATACAGCACGGCCTCCTCTACGCCGCGCCCCCGCGCGCCGCCTCGGTCAGACGGGCCGCGAAACGATAGACGGCGCCCCGCAACGGCTCACTCCTGGCCGCCCGATCGATCTCCGCGTGCGCGAGCCACATGGCGTCCACGAGCTCGCCGACGCCCGCATCGCCCTGCGCATCCACCTCCGCGTCACCACCCGCGGCGCACGGACTCCCTCCGCGACGTGGGCCGGAGCCCGCACCGCCTTCCGCCCAACGCCACACCCGCCGGGGACAGCACCGCCGGACCCAACGCACCCCAGATCCCATTCCGAGAGTCCCTCAGCCGCCTCTCACCGCTTCTCGGCGGACCGCCCTGCTCAGCGCTGTTCCCCATGAGCCTTTCGGCGAGCCTCCAGCAGGACCCGCAGTGTGCCCGCCGGCGGCGGGGACGCCGAGCCGCGCAGCAACCGGGTGCCACGTTCGAGCGCCGCGTCGGCGGTCAGCAGCTCGATCCGGATGACAGCGTCCACCAGCACGCCGGCGGGGCTCGCGGTCAGAGCGGGCAGTTCCCTGGCGGCCCGCAAGGAGCTACGCGCCTCCTCGATCTGATGCTCCACCAACTGCCGTACACCAGCGGACTCACGACGCTCTGCGAGATCCTCCACCGTGACCGAGAAGCGTTCCAGCGTCTCCAGCGGGATGCCCAGACGTCCTGCGGGCACGTCCTCGGCGAGATCGTTGACGAAGTCCAGCCGCTGGCTGCCGTCGATGAACGTACGGCACCCCGCGCGGAAGAGCCCGTCGTCGCTCTCCGGGCCCAGCAACGACGCGATCAGCATGAAACCGGGCAGCGAGTAGGCGTCCACATAGGCCTGGTAGTCCGCCTCGGTGGCGAACCCCGCGAACTCCAACTCGGCGGTGGCGGTGGACAGATACTCCTCCACCACCTCCCGAAGCCGCGGATACGCCCGCGTGGTGTGCAGCAGAGTACGGATCAGCGGATCGTCGCTCACCCCCGCGTCCAGCGCCTTGCGCACCTCCTGCTCCCATGCCGCCCACGCCGAGGCTCGCCGCGCCTTCGGGCCGCTGTCCAGGAGGTTGTCCCCGTGGTGCATCACCGCCGTCGCCGCCACGACATGGGGGAACACCGGTCGGGGCAGCAGCAGCCGAGCCGCGAGATACGAGGCCCGCCGAAAACGCGCCACCAGCTTCCGCTGGGCGCCGTAGTCCGAGCGCAACTCCGGCTCCAGCACACCCGCGGCGTCCAGGCTCCGCTTCCATGTACGCATGCGTTGATCGTAGAGGGACGCCGAGGCGGGACCGATGCCTCACAGGGGCCCGGTTGCCCCTGCGACCGTGCGCAGGGACCTGCCCCTTCACCTCTGGCGCCGGAACGGATGCGCCGGAGCGCATGCGCCGGAACCGCGGCGGTCTGCGCGTGTAAGGATGTCGCCGCGAATACCTGTCAGGCGTATCGGAGATGGACGCAATGATCGGAACCGTGTTCCGCAGCGAGGACGTACCTGCGGGAGACAGGTTCGACTACTGGCGAGAACTGATCGGCGCGACGCGTACGAGCGAGGTGATCAGCGCCCACGCCGCCGACTTCCGGGCGGAGGTGCGGCTGATGGAGCTGGGGCCCGTGACCGTGTGGCCGGCGTCGTTCCTGCCGACGCGCTACCGGCGCAGCCGGCGGATGGTGCGCCAGTCCGACCCCGAGCTGTACCACCTGACGCTGCTGCTCGACGGAGGGCTGGCCCTCGACCACGCCGGGCGGTACGACACGTTCGGCCCGCGTGACCTGCACCTGGCCGACAGCTCGCGGCCGTACGACCTCCGTGCGGCGGACGGCCGGGGAGCCGGCGTCATCAGGGGAGTGGGCGTCGACTTCCCCAAGGCGCTGCTGCCACTGCCACCGCACCAGGTCCGGGAGCTGCTGGGCCGGGGGCTGCCGGGACGGGACGGCCTCGGCGCCCTGCTGGTCGACTTCCTCCTGGGCCTGGAGCGGCAGGCCGACTTCCTCCAGCCGGCCGACGCGCCCCGTCTGGGCACGGTCGTACTCGATCTGCTGTCGGCCTGGTTCGCGCACGCGGTGGAGGCCGAGGCCGCCCTGCCGCCGGAGACCCGCCGGCATGCCCTGACGCAACGCATCCGGGCGTTCATCCGACAGAACCTCCACGACCCGGAACTCAGCCCACCGATGATCGCGGCCGCGCACCACATCTCCCTCAGCTACCTGCACCGCATCTTCCAGCAGGAGACCCAGGGCGAGACGGTGGCGGCCTGGATCCGCGCCCGCCGCCTGGAGGGTGCCCGCCGCGACCTGGCGGATCCCTCCCTGCGCACCACCCCGATCCACGTCGTCGCCGCCCGCTGGGGCATCCCCCGCGCCTCCGACTTCACCCGGGCCTTCCGGACCGCCCACGGTCTCTCACCCAGCGAGTTCCGGCTCCAGGCGCTGTCCGAACGGCAGGAGAGGACGGTCGATTCCGAGTCCGCGGGACGACGAAACGTTAGGTTGGGCCCATGTACTCGACGCAGGTCTCCAGGCATGTGAACGCCTCACGCCCGACCGTGTACCGGGCGCTTCTGGACGCGGACGCGATCGCGCGGTGGCGTGTCCCGGCCGGCATGAGCAGCCATGTGCACGAGTTCGACGCCCGCGAAGGAGGGAGGTTCCGTGTCTCGCTGACCTACGACGCGCCGACGGGCACCGGCAAGTCGGAGGCCCACACCGACACGTACCACGGCCACTTCGCGAAGCTCGTACCGAACGAGGAGGTGGTCGAGGTCCTCGCATTCGAAGCCGACGACCCGGCGTTGCGCGGCACGATGACGATGACCACCACGCTCACCGACGCGGACGGCGGCACCGATGTCCTGATGGTGCACGAAGGGATTCCCGACGCCGTACCGGCCGCCGACAACGAGACAGGCACGCGCATGGCACTGGCCAACCTCGCCCGGCTCGTCGAGGCGGAGGAGCGTTCCGCATAGCCGGCGGGCGCTCCGCGCAGCCCGTCGGGGCGGGGGTGCCGCTCACTTCTTGAGTGGCTTGCGGTCGGGGTTGTAGAGCCCCTTCGGCAGGAAGGTGCAGGTCGGCACGTTGTTGGTGGTGCAGTACTCGAAGAGGGTCTTGCGCCGGCCGGCCGACTTCCCTTCCTTCGGCGGCGGTACGGTCGTCGTGGTGAAGGGAATGTAGACGAACGTGCCCCTGACCTGGGCGTCGTTCACGGTCGCGCCGTAGTACTCGAAGTTGCCACCCGACGCGGCCGTCGTGAAATCGCGGTGCTTTCCGCTCACGACGTCGGCCATCGCCAACTTGAAGTAGGTGTAACCCCGGATGTGGGCCCGGCTCAGACCGGTGTCGGCCGCCAGAGCGTCCACGGTGGTGCCCTCCTTCACCTCCGTCCACTTGGCCGGATCGAAGTCGGCGACCTTCGCGTTCTTGGTGAGGGCCAGCATCTTCAGCAGCGTCGCCTGGGTCTTGTCGGCCGCGATGCCGGGCGTCTTGAGGTCCGTGCCGAGCGAGACGAGCTTGTCGAAATCCTTGGCGTTGAGCGAGGTGAAGTACTTGCCGTCGGTGTCGATGTCGTCCTTGCTCGCCGAAGGCTCGGCCCGCGTCGAGGTGTTGGGGCCGATGAACTGATTTCCGGCCTGCCACTCGAAGAACGACTGACGGATGTCCCCGTAGCTGATCCCGTACACGTTCTCGCTGTCCGGGACCTTCTGGTCGGCGAGTTTCTTGCGCAGGTCCCGCCGGAACTCCGGCGTGTTCGCACCGTCCGGCACCTTCACCTTGAGGTTGTCCAGCATCTGCTCGGTGATTTCACGGGGCACCGCCGCGGCGAGCACCTCACGCCTGCCGTTCTCGTCCAGTCTGCCGAGGGCACCGAGGAGCGTGGAGTGGGCCACGATGTGGTGCGCGGTCGTGGCCCACCCGTCGTGCTCGGCGGGCTTGGCGTACGGGTTGTCCTCACGCCGCTGCACGCTGGTCCCAGCCGAGGGCGGCGCCGCCACGGACCGCTGCGCGGCCACCGGCGCCATCGGTGCGGGCTGGGAGAGCGCCCGGGCCGCGTTGGCCTCCGCCGCGCGTTCGTAGGCGTCGCCGGGGTTGCTGATCCGCAGCCCGGAGCCGTTGTCCGTACCGGCGACGGGACCTTGGCGCTGCTGGATCACATGGGTCAACTCGTGGGCGAGCGTGTGCCGGTCGCCCCCGCCCTCGCCGATGACGACATGACTGCCGGAGGTGTAGGCGCGGGCACCGACCTCCGCCGCCGAGGCCCTCGCGGCGGCGTCGTCGTGGATGCGGACGTCGGAGAAGTCCGCGCCGAGCCGGGCCTCCATGTCGCCGCGCGTCGCCTCGTCGAGCGGCCGGCCGCCGGTGCGCAGCACGTCGTGCACGGCGGACCGCTGTACGTCCCGCACGCCCTGCGGCCACGCCTCGTCGCCTACGGCGGACTGCCGCACGTCTCGCTCGCCGGACCGCTGCACGGGGGGCCGCCCGCTCTCCGGATGACCGCACCCCGGCCCGTGCGTGTGCTGTTCCTCCGTCGTGCCGGCCCCCGCCCGGTCCCGCGCACCGGGATGCCCGGCCTGGCGGAGCAGTTGGACCACGGCGGAGTTCCCCGCGCTGCTCTGCAGGGCGGCCAACGCGTGCGACGGCGCCCCGGCTGCCGTCGCCGGCCCGGCCGAAGGGGTACGGGCGGGGCCGCGGCCGTGTCGCTCGGTTTCCGGTCGTCTGGCGTTGCCCTCGGCACGCATGGGGCCCTCTTCCCGCAGATGAACACACAACTCCCCGCCTGTCTACCGGCTCCGCGTCGGCGCGGACAGGTCCGGAAGGGCAGCGCCGGCCGTCCACGAGGGCACGGTGCGGGCGTCCCACGGACACGCGGGGGTCGTCCGATGATGGTGGGCTTACCGGGGCTCGTCCGCCCAGGCTCTCATGGGGTGCAGGCCTCGGCGATCGACAGGCTGTTCTCGTAGAGGTGGTGCCGGGTGATACGGCCGTCCTCGACGGTGAGGCGCAGCGCGAACGGGCCCTCGAAGGACTTCCCCGTCGCGCGTACGGTTCCCGACAGGTGCCCCGTCAGGACGGCGTCGGTGCCGTCGACGAGGAAGGCGTCGACGGACGCGCGCGCGTCCTCGGGCACGGTGTGCTCCATCAGGTCCGTGAACTGGGCGGCGCATTCGGCGGCGGTGGAGCGGGGGCGGATCCACGGGACGGCGGGGTTCTCGGCGAGCAGCCAGTCGACGTCGTCGGCGAAGAGCTCTGTGAGCCGCCCGGTGTCCCCGGCCATCCGGGCGGTGAGGAACTCCTGTACGACGGCCCGTGTGTTCTCGGCAACGGAACTCGCGGTGGCGGCCGAACCCATGGTGGTGGCCGAACTCGCCGTGGTGGCCGAACTCACCGTGGTGACGGTGGACTTGACGGACATGGTGCCCTCCTCGCTGCTGCGGCCGGATCCCGGCGGTCGTTCCCGCCGATGTGCTTGATCCTGCCGGGGGAGGGGAGAACGGTCGATTACCTCGGGGGTCATGAGCGGCGGACGACAGTGCGGGGCGGGGTCGGAATGAGGGCGGTTTCCCGCCGCGTTCACCTGGGAGTGTCCGAGTGTCCTTTCTCGCCCCTGCTCGGTGCCCCTCTTTTGCCCCTTCTCGACCAGGAGACTCCGCCATGCCAGAGCTGCTGGAGATCGACGCCGTCGTGTTCGACGTGCTCGGCACCCTCGTCGACGAACCCGCCGGTCTCCGCGCCGGCATGCGCGGACTCGTCCCGTCGCTCGACGACCCCGGCGTAGAACGGCTTTCGTCGCTGTGGCGGCAGCACATCGACCGCGAGCAACGCCGCGTCCTCGACGGCGTCCGGTCCTACGCCCCCAGCGACGTCCTCGACCTGGAGGCCGCCCGGCTCGTCGCCGACGCCGCCGGGGTCGACGACCCGACCGCCGTACGGGCGCTGGCCCTCTCAGGCCGCCGGCTTCCGCCGTGGCCGGACACCGTGGCGGGGCTCGCCCGCCTCGCCGAGCGGTTCCCGCTGATCGGTCTCTCCAACGCGAGCCGGACGGCGCTGCTGGAGCTCAACGCCCATGCCGGACTGCGCTGGCACCAAGCCCTGTCCGCCGAGGACGTCCGGACGTACAAGCCGGACCCGGCGGTCTACCAGCTGGCCGTCGCCGTCTCCGGACGACCTCCCGAGCGGTTGCTGATGGTCGCCGCCCACGCCTGGGACCTGCGCGGAGCACAGCACCTCGGCCTGCGCACCGCCTACGTCGCCCGCCCCGTGGGCGACCCGCCGACCCCCTCCGACCGCTTCACCCTGCACACCGCCGACCTGAACGACCTGGCCGACCAACTCGAACGTGCCCAACTCCGGCCCGGCTGAGGGTTGTTCTCGTGGTGCTCCGCAGGGGACATGAGGGCACCTGAGCAATCGGCTCGGATGCCAGTCACAGCCTGGCATGCCTGCGCCACCTGCCCGCAAAAAGCCCTACGCCGCCTCGGACAGACGGTCGAGGCGAGCGTGCTGCGCCGGGGCCAGTTCGAGACGTTCCGCGGCGAGGTTCTCCTCCAGGTGGTCGATCCGGGCGGTGCCGGGGATCGGGAGGATGATGGGGGAGTGGCCGAGGAGCCAGGCGAGCGCGACCTGCGTGGGGGTGGCACCGGACTCGGCCGCCACGGCGGCGACCTCCGCCTTCGCCCCCGACTCCCCCCAGGCGACAGGGCGCCACGGCAGGAACGCGATTCCCGCCGCCTCGCAGGCCGTGAGCACGGGCTCGTGCTCACGGGCGAGCAGGTTGTACCGGTTCTGCACGCTCGCGATGTCGACGATCTCCCGTGCCTGGTCGAGTTCGTCGACGGTGACCTCGGACAGCCCGATCCGGCTGATCTTGCCCTCGGCCTGAAGGTCCCGCAGCGTGCCCACCTGGTCGGCGAGCGGCGTCTCGGGGTCGATGCGATGCAGCTGGAGCAGCTCGATCCGCTCGACGCGCAGTCGGCGCAGGGCCTGCTCCACCTGCTCGCGCAGGACGGCCGGCCGCCCGTCGAGCCTCCACTCTCCGGCCTGGCCCGATCGAGAGACGCCGACCTTGGTGGTGATGAGCAGGCCCTCGGGGTAGGGGAAGAGGGCCTCGGCCAGGAGCTCCTCGTTTGCGCCTCCGCCGTACATATGGGCGGTGTCGATCAGCGTGACACCCAGCTCGACGGCCCGCCGGGCGACCGCGAGAGAGCTCTCGCGGTCCGCGCCCGGGTCCGTCGGCAGGTGCATCGCCCCGAACCCCAGCCGCCGTACGTGCAGATCCCCACCGATACAGAACACGGTCGATGCCACGTGTCGTCTTCTCCCCCTCGCTCAAGGGCCAACGCTAACAGCACGGTTGGTCACGACACCCGCCCGTCGACGAGGACCGGCCACCGGCCGGAACACCGGCTGGCCGAGGCGAAGGTGCGTCCTCCACCTCTTGCCCTGGTTATCGATTTTCGATAGATTTCCATCGCTGGTCGATGGGTGGAGGACTGATGGGGAAGCTGATGGTGCTGGCATTGCGTGCCGTGCTCGTGGCGCTGTTCGCGGGTTCGGTGTTCGTGCAGGGGGTGATGGTGCCGCTGCTGGCCGTGGATCTGGACAACGCCGGCGGGGACGCGGTGCCCGTGCGAACTCCGGTGCTCGTGATCGTGGTCCTGGGGATGGTGACGGTGCAGGTCGTCCTGGTCTGTGTGTGGCGGTTGGTCACGATGGTCCGGCGCGACACCGTGTTCTCCCACGCCGCATTTGGCTATGTGCACGGGGTGATCGGCGCGATGGCGGCCGCCTCGGTCCTGGTGTTCGCGCTCGGCGTGGTCCTGGCGCCGGGTGAGGCCGTACCCCCGGGCATCGTGCTCCTGCTGGGCGTGATCGGCCTGGCGGTCCTGGGGATGGCGCTGATCGTCCTCGTCCTGCGGATGCTGCTCGCGCAGGCCGTCACGCGCGACATCGAGGCGACGCGGATGCGGGCCGAGCTGGCCGAGGTGATCTGATGCCGATCGCCGTCGACATCGACGTGATGCTCGCCAAACGGAAGATGTCCGTGGGGGAACTCGCGGAACGCGTCGGCATCACCCCCGCCAACCTGGCGGTGCTCAAGAACGGCCGGGCGAAGGCGGTCCGCTTCACCACCCTCGCCGCGCTGTGTGAGGTACTCGAGTGCCAGCCGGGAGACCTGCTCCGCTGGGAGACCGAGACCCCCGTGGACTGACGCCCCCGTGGACTGACGCCACCGTGGACTGACCGCCCCGGCAGCCGCCCCGGCCCCGGCAGCCGCCGGGCCCCGGCTGTCCTGGCTGACCTGTCCGGCCGCGGAACACCGCCACTGCGAAACTCGGCGGCGCGCCTGGCCGGGAATCGATAACGTGCGAGTCATGGCTGACCATGCGGGCCGTCCGCTGCTCTTCCTGGACATCGACGGAACGCTCCTGCCGTACGGCGGAGGGCGGCTCCTCTCGGCCCCCGAGGAGTGGGACGGTTGGCAGGACCTGTCGAATCCCCAACTGGCGAAGATCGACCCGGCCCACGGTCCGCGTCTGCTGGCACTGCCCTGCGATCTGATGTGGGCCACCGCATGGATGGAGGACGCCAACGAGGTGTTGGCTCCACTGCTGGGGCTGTCAGCCCTCCCGGTCGTCGACCTGCCGGACGGGCCGGAGGAGGGTAGCGGTGTCGCGGGCGGGGCGAGCAGCGTGATTGTCGGTGGGAGAGCCTGATGACAGGCAGCAGGTCCAGCACGGATGTCAGGGGCGGCCACATCGGACTGGTCGTCACGATCACTGCCCTGGTCGTCATTGCCGGTTTCTCGGGCCCTCGCTGGACTGTGATCGTCGCGGGTTGCTTCACCGCCTGGTTCGTCCTCGCGCTGACCGTCATCCGCATCAGGGGTGGACGCGGCGCAGAGGCCATTCGACGGGCTTACGTCGCCACTTTCGGCTGGGGCGACTACGTCACCCCCTGAGGGAGTTAAACGGCACGCCTGCTCTAGTTCACGCACCGTGCTTCGGGACATCGGCAAGCGCAGGGCTTTGGCGCCTCCTGTCCCGGCACGTCCTTCACCGGCTGCCCCCCGCCCGCCACGCAGGCCCAACCTCGTCGGCAGTGGTCGCGTGCCGGTCGGAGTTGTGCCATTCGTCGTCCGAGTTTTTCGAGGAACTTCCAGACCCGTCCGCTCCCGGCCACCGCGAACAGATGACCGCCGCCGTCGTCGGCGAAGGTCACGGAGGGGTCCGTCGATGTGGAGCAGCGTGGTCAGATCCGCGGGGATCGGTGTCAGCTCCACGAGCGCGTCCGTCACGGTGTTGTGGCCGGGCGGGAATCCATGACGCGCCTCGAGCGACCGCGTCAGCCCCTTGAGCGCGCGGTCCGCCTGCTCGCACCCATCACGGACCCGGTCGGCGTTCAGACGCTCACCTGGCACGATCGACATCTCCCTGCCCCCGCCGAGCACGCCCTGCGATGGGGCCGATCTCGATCCGGGCCCCGGCCGTCGGTGTCGTAGCCGGTGTGCAAGCCGCGTATGAGCCCGTCATCGCACAAAAAGCCATAGAACATACGTACATCCTTGCCCGCGTCGGGTGCGTCTTACAGGAAGTCCACTGCCTGCACAGGAAGTTCACGGCTCCTGGAGGAACCGATGCACCGACGCCTCGTCACCTCGGCCATCACCGCCGCCCTTTGCGGTACCACGCTGGCCGGTACCGCCACCTCCGCCTCCGCCGCACCTGTGGCCGTCGACTGCCGCAAGGTGAAGTGCGTCGCGCTCACCTTCGACGACGGGCCGGTCGCCGACACCCAGCGGCTGCTGCGCCTCCTGAACGACCGTAACGTCAGAGCGACCTTCTACGCCGTCGGCCAGAACGTCCAGAGGAACCCGGCGACGGTGCGCGCCGCGGCGCTCGCCGGTCATCAGATAGGCAACCACAGCTGGGACCACGCCAACCTGACCAAACTCAGCGCCGCGAAGATCACGTCGCAGCTGTCCCGCACGGACACGGCGATCAAGCAGGCGACCGGCAAGAAGCCCACCACCGTCCGCGCCCCCTACGGTGCCCACAACGCGGCCGTCCGCAAGGCCGCCGGGCGCCCGCTGGTCCACTGGAGCGTCGACACCCTCGACTGGAAGTACCGAGACACCGCCCGGATCATCAAGACCGTCAACACGCAGACCAAGCCCGGGGACATCGTGCTCCTGCACGACATTCACAAGACCACGGTCGACGCCGTGCCCGGCATCATCAAGGCCCTCAAGGCACGCGGCTTCCACTTCGTGACCGTCGACCAGCTCTTCGCACCGACCAAGCTGCCCGCCGGAAAGGTCACCTACCACAACCGCGGCGCCTACCGGCCGTGACCAGGGGCAGCACCGCCACCCGAGCCGCACTGCGGGCGGGACCGTACGTGCCACCACGCGTTGGGTAGGAGGCGGTCGGCCCCCCGGGGCCGGTCTCACGACCGGCCCCGGGGGGCTCCCCCGTGGTGCCTGGCTCTCGTTGCCCGCCGCTCGTTACTTCTTGGGCGTCACGTAGCCGACGACGTCACCGGCCTTGGTGTTGTACCGGGTGCGCTGGTAGACGCCCTCGGTGCCGCCCTTGCCGTTCTTGGTGGTGTTGCCCTCGATGGTCGTCAGCGCCTTGGTCTTGGGGTTGTAGCCGATGACGATGCCGATGTGGTCGACGTCCCAGCCGTTGGTCCCGAGGCTCGGCGAGCTGCCGTCCCAGTCGTAGAGGACCGCGTCGCCGATCTTCGGGGTGTAGGAACCCCGCGCGTGCCACGCGCCGATGGACTTGCGGGCCCGGTAGAAGGAGCCGGCGAAGGCGTCGGTGCCCTTCGTCCGGGCGCCGGAGTTCTTCCAGACGTAGCGGACGAAGTCGGCGCACCAGTTGTTGGTGCGCCACTGCAGGCCGCCGACCTTCTTGCACTTGCCGACGGAGCCGCTCTTCGGGGCGGTGGCGACAGCGCTGTAGTAGTTGCAGTTGCCGGCCATCTCACGATTGCGCGGCGAGAGCTTCACCTGCTGCTGCGCCTTGCTCTTGATGGCCGTCTGGAGAGACACGGCCGCCGCCGAGGACGACTGCGTCGACACCGGCGCGGCCGAAGCCGCCTCCGCGGTCAGCGCTCCGCCCGCGAGAGCCGAGATCAGCAGGAGGGTGGCGGCGCGCCGCGCGGGCACCTTGGCCGAGCTGTGCTTGGTGATGCTGGACATCGGAAGTCCTTTCCCCGTTGAATCCCCGTTGGTGCCGGGGGAGTTCGGGCTGCTCCCGTTCCCCTCCGACACCAAGAAGCTTCGCGGGGCCCGCTACAACTTCCCTTCAGGTCCTCTCAACCTTCCTCTCTGCGTTCTTGCAGCCCCCTTGTAGTCCCGTCCGGCTCCCGTGCCTCGTGCGCCTCGTACGCGACGAAGACCTCGCCCGCCTCCGCCCGCAGGGCCGCCGCCCCCTGTCCGTCGCCGAGGCGATCGCGTACTTCCGCCAGGGAGCGCAGAGTACGGGCCCGGGGCAGGGGGAGCCGCAGGGCCTCCCACAGGGCGACCGACGCCCTGAGGTGGGTCTCCGCCTCGGTCAACTTCCCCTCGACGAGGGCGCATTCGCCGAGGGTGCGCCGCACCAGTGCCTCACCCCACCGGTCGTCGTACGTCCGGCACACGTCGAGCAGGCCGGCCAGGTCCGCCGCCGCTTCCCGGGTGCGGCCGAGCCGCAGGCGTGCCTTCGCCCGGGCCTGTGCGGCGTACGCGCTCATCAGACGGTCGCCGAACTCCTGGAGGATCGCCAGGGACCGGCCGGACAGTTCCTCGGCCGCCGCGTACTCGCCGAGCGCGCGGTGCAGCAGCCCGTACGTCCGCAGGGCGAGCGCCTCGCCGCGTCTGCTGCCGAGGCGACGGTAGGCCTCCAGGGACTCGTCGAGGAGAACGCGAGCGGTGGCGTACTCGCCGAGTTCGAGGTGGACCGACCCGGCGAGACGACAGGCCAGGCCGAGCCCCGTCGCGTCGTCGAGCCGTCTGAAGTCCTCGATGGCGCGGGTGAGTTCGCGCGCGGAGTCCCGTAACCGGCCCTGCTCGCGGTAGGTGCCGCCCAGACCCGCGAGGGCCGCCGCGTGGCCCCGCACGTCGCCGAGGTCGGCACACAGGTGGACCGCCCGCCGGTAGTGGTCCACGGACTCGGTGAAGTTGTCCTGCTCGTAACGGAGTTGGCCGAGGCCGATGAGCAGCAGAGCCTCCCCGGCGCGGTCCTCGGCGCGGCGTACGGCGGCCAGCGCGGCCTCGTGGGTGCGCGACCACGACTCGAAGCGGTTGTTGACGATGTAGGCGGACGAGCACAGCGTGACGGCGGCCTCGCGGGCCAGCGCGTGCAGATCCATGGCTGCGGCGCGCTCGACGGCGGCGGCGATCGCGCCGGCCTCCGCCTCGAACCATCCGGTCGGGTCGGCCAGCACCTGCCCGGCGGCCCGGTCGCCGACCGGCCACAGGGTGCGCGGGTTCTGGAGCACCACCTCCCCGGAGGGCCCCGCGGCGGTCGCCCGGGCGGTGAGCCACAGCCAGCCGCCGAGCGCCCGGCCGAGGGCGGCGGCGCGCTCGGCGCGCGGTTCCTCCGCCTCGGCGCGCTCGGCCGCGTACACCCGGACCAGGTCGTGCAGGCCGAAGCGCGGCTGCCCGGCGCGGTCGATGCCGGTGAAGTGCAGCAACTGCGCGTCGATGAGCCGCTCCACGACGGCCTCGGCGTTCTCGGCGTTCTCGACCTTCTCGGCGTCCTCGACGTCTCCGGTGTCCTCAGCCTCGGCCTCGGGTGTCTCCGGCAGATCCAGCAGCGCGCCCACCGTCCAGGCGGCCACGTCGGGCGCGCCGAGCAGGGCGAGGCGGCGCAGGGCGGTACGGCCGAGGTCGTCGAGCGCGTCGTAGCTGAGACCCAGTCCGGTGCGTACCTCCAGATCGCCGATGGTGAGCTCGTCGAGGCGGCGGCGTTCGTCGGCGAGGCGGTCGGCGAGCATGCGCGGCGTCCAGTGGCGGCGGGTCGCGAGACGGGCCCCGGCGATGCGCAGGGCCAGCGGCAGCCCGCCGCACAGGGCGACGATCCGGCGCGCCGCCTCGGGGTCGCGCCGGACGTGCTCGTCGCCGGCGATCCGGGCGAGGAGGTCGATGCCCAACTCGTCGCCCAGTACGTCGAGTCCGGTGCGGGCCACGCCGTCGAGGCCCGCCAGCCGGGCGCGGGAGGTGATCAGCACACCGCAGCTCGCGCTCCCCGGCAGCAGCGGTCGTATCTGTGCCTCACTGCCCGCGTCGTCGAGGACCAGCAGCACGCGGCGCCGGGCGAGCAGGCTGCGGAACAGGTCGCCGCGTTCGGGGAGACCGTCGGGCGGCTCGGCGCCCAGCGCGCGCAGCAGCCGGGCCAGCACCTCGGCGGGCGGCACCGGATCGCTGAAGCCGTGCAGTTCGGCGTAGAGCTGGCCGTCGGGGTAGTCGGCGGCGACCCGGTGCGCGACCTGTACGGCGAACGCGGATTTCCCGATGCCGCCGGGCCCGGACACGACCGCGACCGGCATCGCCTCACGGGGGCCGGTCAACAGAGCGGCCACCTCGGTGAGTTGTTCCTCCCGACCGGTGAAGTCACCGATGGCGGGCGGGAGGAGGGCGGCGCGGGGGCGGGGCCCGGGTCGCGGCCGCTCACCGCCCGGGCCCTCGCCCCCGGTGGCGTCGGAGGCGGTCGGCCGCCGGGAGGCAGTCCGACGGAGGGGGTCGCCCGCGCGGGGTTCGCTCTTCTCCACGGCGGGGGCCGGCATCAGATCCGGGTCCGACCGGAGAATCGCCGCGTGCAGCCGTCGTAGCCCCGGGCCCGGGTCGATGCCCAACTCGTCGGCGAGTACGGCACGTCCGTCCGCGTACACCGTCAGGGCGTCGGCCTGTCGGCCCAACCGGTAGAGGGCGAGCATCAGGTGCCCGCGCAGCCGCTCCCGCGTGGGGTGGGTGCCGACCAGGGCGGTCAGCTCGGCGACCAGGCTCTGCTCATGGCCGGGCAGGGCGAGGTCGGCGGAGATCCGGTCCTCCAGGGCGGCCTGCCTCGCCTCCTCCAACCGCTCGGCTTCGACGCGCAACGCCTCACCGATCCCGCCGAGGGCCGAGCCGCGCCACAACTCCAGCGCGTCGCGCAGGAACCGGGCGGCGCTCTGGTGGTCGCCGCAGGCCGCACGTTCCCGTCCCTGCGCCGTGAGCCGCTCGAAGTCCTCGAGGTCGATCCGGTCGCGGTCGCCGTCCACGCGCAGCAGATAGCCGGGCGGGCAGGTCTCGATCCCGTCGGCGTCGGTGGGCAGTGCGCGCCGTAGTCCGGAGACATACGTCTGGATCAACGCGCGCGCCGAGTCCGGTGGTTTGTCGCCCCAGATCGTGTCGATCAGCGTCCCGGCGGAGACCACCCGCCCGGGGCGCAGCAGCAGCGTGGCCAGCAGGGCGCGGGGTTTGGGCCCGCCGAGCGAGAGCCGGCGGCCGCCGGACCAGACCTCGACCGGGCCGAGCAGTCGGTACTCCAGGCTCACAGCGCCCCCGTCCCCGCACCCATTGCGCGTGCATGCCAATTGGGTCAGCTCGGGCATCGTACGCATCCGGCATATGGGGGGTCACGGAGAACATGCGCGGCTACGGAGGCCTCTTTCGCCTTCTGTGCGGCAGCGGTCGATCCGGGTTCTGTGCGGCGGCGGCCGAGGCGCGGCCGATGGGCCCGACGGTGCCCGACGGGAGCGGGTGGCTGTGTGCCGCCGAGCCGCTCCCGCCGACCCTTTCGCTCCGGTCAGAAGTCGTCCGCCGTCCTGATGCGGTCGCGGATCCAGACGCCCGCGGGCTTGAGGGAGGACGTGCCGGTCCACGGTCCGTTGCCGGCGCAGGTCCCCGGCTTGAAGACGGCGCCGGTGCGGCCGTCGTCGGAGAAGTTCCAGTTGACCCAGCTGATCTTCTTGGCCTTCATCAGGTCGAGGTAGCGCTGCGCCATGGCGAAGTCGTTCGCGCCCTCACCCGCGTAGTTCTGCGTGCCGAACTCGGTGACGAACACGGGTATGCGGTCGGCCGCGCGGGAGAGCGCCTGGAGGTACTCGTCCCGGTGCGAGTACGCGTAGAAGTGGAACGTGTACATGATGTTGGCCGCGTTCACCTGGTTGTTGATCACCTCGGACTCGTTCGAGCCCTCCGAGACGCCGAGCGAGGACCAGGCGCGGGTGCCGACCAGGATCGGGGTGTTCGGGTCCTTGGCCCTGATGACGGGGATGAGCTGCTCCGCGTAGCTCTTGACGCGGGACCAGCTCACCCCGCTGGGCTCGTTGGCGATCTCGTACAGCAGGTTGTTCTTGTCGCGGTGGCGCTGGGCGATCTCGGAGAAGAAGGTCTTGGCGCGGGCGAGGTTCTGGTGCGGGTCACCGGGGTCGAGCATGTGCCAGTCGACGATGGCGTACATGCCGCGGGCCGTGGCCTGCTCGATGGCGGAGTGGACGAGGTCGGTGAAGCGGCGCGGATCGGTCTCGTAGCCGCCCTCCTGGACGTACATGGAGATGCGCAGGACGTCCGCGTTCCAGTCGGTGGCGAGCGCGTTGAGCGAGCCGTTGGTGACGCACTGGCTGTACCACTGCAGACCGTGGGTGCTCATCCCACGGAGCTGGATCGTTTTTCTTTGCTGGTTGCAGAGCTTGGTGCCGCAGACGGCGAGCTGTCCGTTGGCGGCGACCGGTGTGGCCGCCGAGGGCGCCGTGGTCGCCGCGGGGGCCGCGGTCGCCGACGGGTGGGTGGGGGTCGCGGGGCCTGCCTGTGCGGTACCTGGGATCAGGGCAAGGCCGAGGAGGAGCAGCACGGCGACGAGCAGAACGGATCGTGCCGGTCTCATGGGGGTCTCCCGACAACTGGTAGGAAACTTTCCTAACGGTCAGGGAATAGCAGTTGGTCCGGACCTTTGCAAGGGACCTGGCAAACACGGCCGGCGCGATGGGCTTGTCGGGGGTGTTGGCGGCGCTGGTGGGGCCGGTGCGAGTGGCGTAGGGGAGGCCGGCGGGGAGCGGGTCGCCGGGGGCCCGCCCCGGCAGCCGGGAGTCCTCGTTCAGGTGTCGTAGGTGTGGAAACCCCGGCCGCTCTTACGGCCGAGGTGGCCCGCGGCGACCATGCGGCGCAGGAGGGCGGGAGGCGCGTACAGCGGCTCCTTGTACTCCTCGTACATCGACTCGGCCACGGCCTGGGCGGTGTCGAGGCCGATGAGGTCGAGCAGGCGCAAGGGCCCCATGGGGTGGGCGCATCCGAGTTCCATGCCCCGGTCGATGTCCTCCGGCCGCGCGGCGCCCGACTCCACCATCCGTACCGCGCTGAGCAGATAGGGCACCAGGAGGGCGTTGACGACGAAGCCGGAGCGGTCGGGCGCCTGGATGGCCTGTTTGCCCAGTTGCTCGGCGAAGTCGCGGGTGCGTCGCACGGTGTCCGCGCTGGTGGTGAGCGCGGGGATGATCTCGACCAGCTGCTGCACGGGCACGGGGTTGAAGAAGTGCATGCCGATGACCTGTGCCGGCCGCTCGGTGACCACGGCGAGATCGACGACGGGGATCGAGGAGGTGTTCGTGGCCAGGATCGCCCCGGGGTCCTCGACCGCCTTGTCGAGGGTGCGCAGGACATCGGTCTTGATGTCGCGGTTCTCGGCGACGGCCTCGACGACGAACTGGCGGTCGGCCAGGTCACTGAGGTCAGCGGTGAAGGAAAGCCTGGCGAGGGCCTGGTCCCGCTGCTCCTCACTGAGCTTGCCGCGCCGCAGGGCTCGGTCGAGGGAGGCGGTGAGTCGGCGGCGGCCTGACTCGAGCGCGTCCGGTGTGGCCTCGGCGACACGGACGTCGACGCCGCCGCGGGCGGCGACCTCGGCGATGCCGGAGCCCATGAGGCCGCATCCGACGACGCCGAGACGGGTGACGGGATTCATCTGAGGTCCTCTTTCGTTGAGTCAGACGTTGCGGCGGTACTGGCCGCCGACCTCGAAGAAGGCCTCGGTGATCTGCTGGAGCGAGCAGACACGGGCGGCGTCCATGAGGACGGCGAAGACGTTGTCACCGCTGACCGCGGCGTCCTTGAGGGCGGCCAGGGCCGCGTGGGCCGGCTCGTGGTGGGACATCTGGAACTCCCGGACACGCTCCAGTTGGGACTGCTTCTCCTGCTCGGTGGCGCGCGCCAGCTCGATCACGCCCGGCTCGGCGGTGTCCGCGTGGGGGCTGCGGAAGGTGTTGACGCCGATCAGGGGCAGGCTGCCGTCGTGCTTGCGCTGCTCGTAGAGCATCGACTCGTCCTGGATGCGGCCGCGCTGGTAGCCGGTCTCCATGGCGCCGAGCACACCACCGCGTTCGCTGATCCGCTCGAACTCCTGGAGGACGGCCTCCTCCACCAGGTCCGTGAGCTCGTCGATGATGAACGAGCCCTGCAGGGGGTTCTCGTTCATCGCCAGGCCCCATTCCCGGTTGATGATCAGCTGGATGGCCAGCGCCCTGCGGACCGAGTCCTCGGTGGGGGTGGTGACCGCCTCGTCGTAGGCGTTGGTGTGCAGGCTGTTGCAGTTGTCGTAGATCGCGATGAGGGCCTGCAGCGTCGTCCGGATGTCGTTGAAGTCCATCTCCTGGGCGTGCAGGGAGCGGCCGGAGGTCTGGACGTGGTACTTCAGCTTCTGGGACCGCTCGCCCGCCCCGTACTTCTCCCTCATCGCGACGGCCCAGATCCGGCGGGCGACCCGGCCGAGGACGGAGTATTCGGGGTCCATGCCGTTGGAGAAGAAGAACGACAGGTTCGGGGCGAAGTCGTCGACGCGCATGCCGCGGGCGAGGTAGGCCTCGACGTAGGTGAAGCCGTTGGCCAGGGTGAACGCCAGCTGGCTGATCGGGTTCGCGCCCGCTTCGGCGATGTGGTAGCCGGAGATCGACACCGAGTAGAAGTTGCGGACCCGGTTCGCGATGAACCACTCCTGGATGTCGGCCATCATCCGCAGGGAGAACTCGGTGGAGAACAGGCAGGTGTTCTGGCCCTGGTCCTCCTTGAGGATGTCGGCCTGCACCGTGCCGCGTACGTTCGCCAGCGCGTGCGCGCGCAGCTCGGCCGCCTCGTCCGGCGACGGATCGCGGCCCTCGGTGGCGCGGAACCTCTCGGTCTGCTGGTCGATGACGGTGTTGAGGAAGAACGCCAGGATCGTCGGCGCGGGTCCGTTGATCGTCATGGACACCGAGGTGGTCGGCGCGACCAGGTCGAAGCCCTCGTAGAGCGCCTTCATGTCCTCCAGCGTGGCCACCGAGACTCCGGAGGTGCCGACCTTGCCGTAGATGTCGGGGCGTTCGTCCGGGTCGCGGCCGTAGAGGGTGACGGAGTCGAAGGCGGTGGACAGGCGGGTGGCGGGCTGGCCCTCGGACAGCAGCTTGAACCGGCGGTTCGTGCGGAACGGGTCGCCTTCGCCGGCGAACATCCGCGCGGGGTCCTCGCCGTCGCGCTTGAAGGGGAACACCCCGGCCGTGAAGGGGAAGTGGCCCGGCAGGTTCTCCCGGCGCCAGAACCGCACCAGCTCCCCGTGGTCGGTGAACCGGGGCAGGGCGACGCGAGGGATCTTGTTGCCCGACAGGGACTCACGGGTCAGCCTGGTGCGGATCTCCCTGTCCCGCACCTTCACGACCTGCTCCTCGCCGGAGTAGGAGGCGACGACAGCGGGCCAGTTCTCGATCTGCTCCCCGACGTCGTGCGGAAGCCGCTTGCGGGCGTCGTCGAGCAGGGCCCGCACGTTCCCGGCGTCGGAGCCGGCCTCGACGAGCTCGCCCTCGACCGCCTCCAGACGCTGCACCCGCCGGGCCGCCTCGGCCAGCAGCCCGGTCTGAGCGTGGTACGCACGGACGGTGTCGGTGATCTCGGCGAGGTAGCGCACCCGGTCCGCCGGAACCACCTGCCGGATGCCGGAGGAGTGGCGCACGTCCACCGGCACCAGCGCGCCCTCGGACAGCGGCAGCCCCTTCTCGGCCAGGCAGGCCTTGAGGTGCTGGTGGAGCGCGGTGACACCGTCGTCGTTGAAGGTCGCCGCCGAGGTGCCGTACACCGGCATGTCCTCGGGTCGCATGCCGAACGCCTCGCGGTTGCGGACCAGTTGGCGGCCCACGTCGCGCAGCGCGTCCTTGGCGCCGCGCCGCTCG
Organism: Streptomyces sp. NPDC002787; assembly: GCF_053592095.1. NCBI lineage: Bacteria > Bacillati > Actinomycetota > Actinomycetes > Kitasatosporales > Streptomycetaceae > Streptomyces > Streptomyces sp. NPDC002787. The sequence goes on from NZ_JBSFVC010000010.1 coordinate 182,318, forward strand.
AACTTGTTGATCGCCACGACGTCGGCGAAGTCGAGCATGTCGATCTTCTCCAACTGCGAGGCCGCGCCGAACTCCGGTGTCATCACATACAGGGAGGTGTCCACGAACGGCACGATCGCCGCGTCGCCCTGGCCGATGCCCGGCGTCTCCACGATCACCAGGTCGAAGCCGGCCGCCTTCACCACGTCGATCACATCGGACAGGTGCTCGGGCAGTTCGCGGCTGCCTCGGGTGGCCAGGCTCCGGAAGAAGACCCGGTTCCCGTCGAGGGAGTTCATCCGGATACGGTCGCCGAGCAGCGCGCCGCCGCCCCGGCGCCGGGTCGGATCGACCGCGATCACCGCGATCCGCAGCTTGTCCTGCTGGTCGACACGGAAGCGGCGCACCAGTTCGTCGGTGAGCGAGGACTTGCCGGAGCCGCCGGTGCCGGTGATGCCGAGCACCGGCACGACCCGGGCCGCGGCGGCGGCGCGCAACTGCCCGAGGAGATCCGGGGGCAGCTTGCCCAGCTCCGCGCCGGTGAGGGCACGGGCGATGGCGAACCGGTCACCGGCGAGCACGGCGGCCGCGTCGGTCGGCCCGCTGTCCCAGAGGTCGAAGTCGCAGTCCAGCACCACCGAGTTGACCATCCCGGCGAGGCCCATCCGCTGGCCGTCCTCGGGGGAGAAGATGGTCACCCCGCTCCCGCGCAGCCTGGTGATCTCCTCGGGCACGATGACGCCGCCTCCGCCGCCCACCACGCGGATGTGCTCCGCTCCCTGCGAGCGCAGCGACTCGACCAGGTACTCGAAGTACTCGACGTGCCCGCCCTGGTACGAGGAGACCGCCACGCCGTGTGCGTCCTCCTCCAGCGCCGCGTCCACGACCTCCCGCACCGACCGGTTGTGTCCGAGGTGGATCACCTCGGCACCCTGGGACTGGAAGATGCGCCGCATGATGTTGATCGACGCGTCGTGCCCGTCGAACAGAGCCGAAGCGGTGACCAGGCGGACGGGGTGCACGGGCCGATGCAGAGCGCTCATGAAGGCCTTCCCGGGCAGGGCGGGGTACTGATGGACGAAGAAATAGTAGGACGTCCTAGTAAATTGCTGGAAGTGATCGCCGTCACAGATCGAGGACCAGCCGGGGCCCGCACGAGCGGGAGACGCAGATCAGCATGGTCTCGCCGGTGGCCCGCTCGTCCTCGGTCAGCAGTGAATCGCGGTGGTCGGGCCTGCCGTCGAGGACGTCGGTCTCGCAGGTACCGCACGTGCCCTCCCGGCAGGAGAAGTCCACGGTGACTCCGGCCTCCTCCACGGTTTCGAGCACCGAACGGCCCGGCTGCACGGTGAGGGTGAGCCCGGAACGGGCGAGCTCCAGCTCGAACGCCTCGCCCGGGTCGGTACCGGCCGTGCGCACCGGGGCGAACCGTTCGACGCCCAGCGTGCCGGGCGGCCAGCCCGCGCACCGCTCCTCCACCGCCCGCAGCAGGGCTTCGGGACCGCAGGCGTGCACCAGCGTGCCCTCCTCGGGCTCGCCGAGGTGGGCGGCGAGGTCCAGCAGACCGTACTCGTCCTGCGGACGGATGAGCACCCGGTCCCCGTACGGGGCGAGGCGGTCCAGGAACGCCATGGAGGCGCGGGTACGGCCGCCGTACAGCAGACGCCAGTCGGCCCGCGCCGCCTCGGCGGCCTCGACCATGGGAAGGAGGGGAGTGATACCGACGCCGCCGGCGATGAACAGATGGCGTGCGGCGGGCCGCAGCGGGAAGTTGTTCCGCGGTCCGCGCACCCGCACGGTGGTGCCTTCGCGCAGGTGGTCGTGGACGTACGCGGAGCCGCCGCGCCCCTGCGGCTCGCGCAGCACGGCGATCTGCCAGGCCCCGCGCTCGGCCGGGTCTCCGCACAGGGAGTACTGACGGACCAGGCCGCCGTCGCCCCCGTCTGCTCCGACCAGGTGTACGTCGATGTGGGCGCCCGGTGTCCAGGCGGGGAGCGGACCGCCGTCCGGGCGGCACAGGGTGAGGGAGACGACGCCGTCGGCGGCCCGGGTGCGGGTCGCCACGGCAAGGATCGTGTCGATCGAGGACAGGTGGTCGTTCATGGTGGTTCGGCTCCGGGGTTCAGGCCTGCGTCGGTACATGCAGCAACAGCGCGTCGCCCTGGCCGCCGCCCCCGCACAGCGACGCCGCGCCGCTGCCGCCTCCGCGTCGCCGCAGTTCCGCCGCGAGAGTCAGCACCAGCCGGGCTCCGGTCATGCCGACCGGGTGCCCGAGCGCGATCGCTCCGCCGTTGACGTTCACCTTGTCCAGCGGGAGGTCCAACTCCCGTATCGAGGCCAGGGCCACTCCCGCGAACGCCTCGTTGATCTCGCAGAGGTCCAGGTCGGCGGCCGTCAGCCGGCCGTCCCGGGACAGGGCGTCGCGGACCGCGCCGGCCGGCTGGACGAGCAGCGAGGGATCGGGGCCCGCGACCGTGCCGTAGGCGCCGATCTCGGCGAGCGGCATCAGGTCCTCCCGCCGGGCGCGCTCCGCGCTCATCACGACGACGGCCGCCGCGCCGTCGGACAGCTGTGACGAGTTGCCCGCGGTGATGGTGCCCGCGCCGGAGAAGGCCGGCTTCAGGCGCCCAAGGCTCTCGGCGGTGCTCCCCGGCCGCACGCCCTCGTCGGTGTCGACGACTGTCTCGCCCCCGCGTCCGGCCACGGTGACGGGGGCGATCTCCTCGGACAACGCTCCCGACTCCTGGGCGCGGGCGGCCCGTTGATGGGACAGCGCGCTGTACTCGTCCTGTTCCTCCCGGGTCAGGGCCAACGGCTGTTGGTAGCGCTCGGTGGCCGCGCCCATGGAGACGCCGTCGAAGGCGCAGACGAGCGCGTCGCGGTCGAGTGCGTCCTCCATCGCCGTCGAACCGTACTTCCAGCCGGTCCGAGCCCCGCGCACCAGGTGCGGGGCGCCCGACATGGACTCCATACCGCCCGCGACGACCACCTCGTGGCGGCCGGAAGCGATCATGAGGTCGGCCAGGGCGATGGCGTGCAGACCGGAGGGACAGAGTTTGTTGACGGTGCTCGCGGGGACGGAGAACGGAACACCGGCGCGGATCGCGGCCTGCCGGGCCGAGTTGGGGCCCGCCCCGGCCTGTACGACATGACCCATGACGACGGCCTCCACCGCCGAGGGGTCCAGGCGGGCGGCGGCCAGTGCCGCGCCGATGGCATGGGCGCCGAGGTCGACCGCGGTCAGAGTACTCAGGGCGCCCATCAGTCTTCCGATGGGCGTTCTGGCTCCGGCGACGATGACGGATCCGGGCATGGCCGGGACCTCCAGGGGTGAGGGACGGGGTCAGGCGATCGCGTCGACGGCACGTACGGCGATCATGTGGGCCGTCTCGTTCACCGAGTGCGGAACGATCCGGCCGCCGGGCATCCGCCGCACCCGGCTGACGGACGTGTAGTCGGGGTGGAACCAGAACATCGTGGGCAGGCCGAGCACCGTCGCCAGATAGGTGTTGGTGATGCCGCCGTGGCACACGGCGGCGACCCGGCCGCCGGGATGCGCGTCGAAAATGGTGTCCATGGCCCGTACGGCACGTCCGCGGAAGGCGTCCCAGTCCAGGTCGGGCACGAAGTCCTCGTAGCGACCCTCGGCGAGCGCCGTCGCCCGGGGATCGTCCGCGCCGATCTGCTCCGGTGGCGTGTAGGGCTGCGACACGTCGGTGTCCCACTCGCGCAGGTCGTCCAGCACGGTGGCGGACATGCCGGTGAGCCGTTCCAGGGGTGCCACGGTCTCGCGGGCACGGCGGAACGGGCTGACGTACAGGGCGTCGATGTCCTCGTGCACGAGCCAGGCGGCGAGGCGCTCGGCCTGGGCGGTGCCCTCGGGCGACAGCCCCGGGTCGAACACGCCCGCCAGGGGGAGGCCGTGCCGGATGAGGAGGAGTTCGGTCATGGATGATCCTTCGTACGCGGGAAGCCGGGAAGCCGGGAAGCCCGGAAGCGGGGAAGCAGAAAGCGGGAAGCCGGGAGGGCGGGAAGGCGAGAGGGGCGGGTCGGCTCAGCCGGCGATGGTCCGTTCCGAGCCCCAGTAGGGACGGCGCATCGCGCGCTTGTCGAGCTTGCCCATCGCGTTGCGCGGCAGCTCGGGAACGAACTCGTACGACTTCGGGCACTTGTAGGCGGCGAGGCGCTCGCGGCAGAACCGGTCCAGCTCATCGGCCGGCGGCTCGTCCCCTGCCACCACGACCAGCGCCCGCAGGGACTCGCCGAAGTCCGGGTCGGGCACGCCGATGACCGCGACCTCGGCGACCGCCGGGTGCTGCCGCAGTACCGCCTCGCTCTCGGCCGGGTAGAGGTTGACCCCGCCGGAGACCACGACGTCCGCGGCCCGGTCGGTGATGAAGATGTAGCCGTCGGCGTCGACGTAGCCGATGTCGCCGAGTGTGAAGACGCCGGGGGAGAGATAGGCGGACCTGGTCTTGTCCGGGTCCGCGTGGTAGCGCACGCCCTGGTCCTCCGGCGCCCGGAAGGCCAGCAGGCCCCGTTCGCCTGGCGGCAGACACCGGCCGTCCTCATCGGTGACCAGGACCTCGAACGGGGGCCGGACACGTCCGACCGAGCCCGGATGCGCCAGCCACTCGTCACTGCTGATGCGGGCCACGGTTCCCGCCTCGCTGGCGCCGTACGACTCGGTCAGCACCGGACCGAACCAGTCGATCATGGCTCGCTTCACGTCCGGCGGACACGCGGAGCCCGTGTGGGAGACCTGCCGCAGGCTGGAGACGTCGTACCGGGCGCGAACCTCGTCCGGGAGGGCGAGCAGCCGTTGGAAGTGGGTGGGCACCATCACCGTCGAGGAGACCCGCCACCTCCGCACACGGCTGAGGAACGTCTCCGCGTCGAATCTGTCGAGGACGACCACCGGCTGACCGGCCGCCAGGTGCCGCAGAGAGGTCAGCGGCGCGTTGTGCTGCAGGGGGCCGCACACCAGGTGCGCTCCCGGCGGGAATCCGGGCCGGGCGGACATCGCGGCGAGGTAGGCGGAGGCGTCGGCGACCGGGCCGCTCACCCAGCGCACCTCGGTGCCGCGCGCCCGTCCGGTGGTGCCCGAGGTGTAGACCAGCGGAGGCCGGGCGGGCCGGTCCGTCGGGAGGGCGCGACCGGCGCGCGCGGCCGCCAGCCACAGGTCCCAGTCGAAGGCGTGCCCGATCGCCGGGGTTCCGTGCAGCACCAGCGGCAGGCCCAGTTCCCGGGCCGCGTCGAGGGCGGCACCGGCGCCGACGGGTCCGGCGATGATCCCGGTCACGCCCGCGTCGATGATCTGGTCGACGAGTTCCCCCGACGTGAGGTTCCGGGACGTGGCCACGGTGCCGACCCCGGCCCGCAGACCTGCCAGATGGGCCACCAGCGTCGGGATCGCGTTGTCGCCGAGGACGGCGACGCGGTCGTGGGGGCCGGGCGCGAACTCCAGCAGCCGTGCCGCCGCCCGTGTCACCTGGTCGACGAGTGCGGACCAGGACAGCACGCCCAGGTCGTCCGCCAGGGCGGGCTCGTCGGGTGTCTCCTGGGCACGACGGTCGAGTGGCAGCAGCGACATGGCTCCTCCGACGGCTCCTCGGTCCTCTCCCGATTCGAGGGGGAGAGGGAATGCGGAGACTGTAGCGTTTATCAAGAAAGTACGGAACACTCTGATCCCGAGCAGAGGCGTTAGCACACGCTCAAGCGGTCGGACGGACACGCCTCATAAGACTCGTTACTGAATCTGTCGTCTGGTAAGTGCCCGAGGAGGAGCCATGTCCCAGCCCGATCCGGACGCCTGGCGCACACAGGTCCGGCAGTGGCTGGCCACCGTGCTCGAACCGGCGCGTGCGCCGGAGTCCGCCGGAGAGGCCGCCGATCTCGCCGTGTTCCACAGACTCCCGGAGGACGAGGAACGGCTGCTGCTGGAGCGCTGCCGCGCCTACCAGCGGGCCCGCTTCGATGCCGGCTACCAGGCGCTGACCCTCCCGGCGGACAAGGGTGGCGCGGGCCTGACCGCCGCCCATGTGGCGGCCTTCGCCGAGGAGGAGTCCGCCTTCGAGGTGCCACCGTCCACCGAGCTGATCAGCGTCACCGTGCGCCTGGTCGCGATGGCCGTCTCCCTGTTCGGCACGCTCGACCAACGCCATGACTACGCACGGCCGTTCCTGCGCACCGACCTGCTGGCCTGCCAGCTCTTCAGCGAGCCAGGGGCCGGCTCCGACCTCGCGGCCCTGCGCACCCGCGCCCGGGAAGAGGGCGACGACTGGGTGATCGACGGTCAGAAGGTGTGGACCTCGGGCGCCCAGTTCGCCGACTACGGTCTGCTGCTCGCCCGCACGGACCCGGACGTCGTCAAACAGGCCGGCATCACCGCCTTCCTGGTCCCGATGGACGCCCCCGGTGTGGAGGTGCGCCCCATCCGTCAGATGAGCGGCGGCGCCTCCTTCAACGAGGTCTTCCTGAGCGGCGTACGGGTCCCGGACCGGCTCCGGCTCGGGCGACCGGGCCAGGGCTGGGAGGTCGCCACCACCACCCTCGCCTTCGAGCGGACCGCCTCCGGCAGCGGCAACCGCCGCAAGGGCGGCACCTTCTCGGACGTGCTCGCCCTCGCCCGCTCCCTCGGCCGCACCGCAGACCCCCTGGTCCGCCAGCGCCTCGCCGACCTGTACGTACGGACTGCCCTGCGCGCGGCCACCGTGGACCGTGTCGCCAGGACGAGCGCCTCCGGCGGCCGGCCGGGTCCGGAGGCGTCGTTGACCAAGCTCATGGCCTCCGACCTGCTCACCCGCACGGGACAGGCCGCCGCCGAGCTGATGGGAGCGCGGATCAGCGCCGACACCGGGGAACCGGGCACCTTCGCCTGGACCCAGCACCTCCTCGGCGCCCCCGGCTACCGGCTGGCCGGAGGCACCGACCAGATTCAGCGCAATCTGATCGGTGAACGGGTGCTGAAGCTGCCGCCGGAGCCGCGCGCGGACCGGGCGCCGTTCTCGCAACTGCCCGGCAACTGAGAGGCCTTTCCCGGGAGCCGATCGACCGGGACCGTTTCGGCCATCACGGGCCATCACAAAGGAGTGACATCGATGGATCTGGGACTGACAGACGCGAAGGCACTGGTGACCGGCGCGAGCCGGGGCATCGGCCGCGCGATCGCCGCGACCCTGGCGGCCGAGGGCTGCGCGCTGGCGCTGTGCGCCCGGGGCGAGGAAGGGCTGGCCAAGGCCGCCGCCGAACTGCGGGCCGAGGGGGCCACCGTGTTCGCGGAGCCGGTCGACGTCACCGACCCGGCCGCACTCGCCGGTTTCGTGGAGCGGGCGGCCGGTGAACTCGGCGGCCTGGACCTGCTGGTGTCCAACGTGTCGGCGGGCAACGTGAAGGGCCCCGAGTCGTGGGAGGCCAGCCTGCGCGGCGACCTGATCCCGTTCGCGGGACTCGTCGAGGCGGCCCTGCCCCACCTGGAGGCCTCCGACCGGGCCGCCGTCGTGGCCATCGGCACCACCAACGCCTCCGACACCGCGCGCCCGGCCGGAGCGAACTCGTACTCCGCGCTCAAGGCGGCCGTCGTCCAGCACGCCTCGGCCCTCGCGCACGCTCTCGCGCCGAAGGGCATCCGCGTCAACACCGTCTCGCCCGGCCCGATCGACTTCCCCGGCGGCGCCTGGGAGACCATCCGCACCAGCCGCCCGGAGGTGTACGAGGAGGTGCTCGCCAAGCTGCCCATCGGCCGCTACGGCACGGCGGAGGACGTGGCCGCGGCGGTGGCGTTCCTGCTCGGGCGGACCGGCTCCTTCTGCGTCGGGGTCAACCTCGTGGTGGACGGCGGGCTGCTCACCCGCGTCCAGTACTGAGCCGTGGCGGGCCCGGCCGGCCGCCTGGACGCCGTACTGGTCTGCGGCGGCCGCTGGCACGACTTCGACCACGCGCGGCTGCGGCTGCTGGAACTGCTCGGTGAGCATCCGCGCGTGCGCACCACGGTGTACCAGGACTACGACTGCCTGGCCGCCCTCGACGACGCCGACCTGCTGGTCACCTACACCTGCGACGTCCGGCCCCGCCCGGCCCAACGGGCCGCACTGGCACGGTTCGCCGAGCGGGGCGGGCGCTGGCTCGCCCTGCACGGCACCAACGCGGTGATCGAACCGTCGACGGGTGCCGGACCGCTGGTGTTCACGACTCCACGGCTCCTCGGGGACGTGGCGGAGGTGCTCGGCAGCCAGTTCCTCGCCCACCCCCCGATCGAGCCATACGAGGTGCGCGTGACCCGGCCCGACCATCCGCTGGTCGCCGGGATCGGACCGTTCACGGTCACCGACGAGCTGTACGTGTGCGAGCTGTACGGGGAGCTGGAGGTGCTGCTGCACGCCGACTACACGGGACCGTGCCGCGGTTTCGCCGAGGGCGACACGGCGGCCCTCGACGGCGCGCCCCGGCCGGTGCTGTACCTCAAGCGGCACGGCCTCGGCGAGGTCTGCTACTTCACCCTCGGCCACTGCCGGGGCCGCTACGACATGCAGGACCTCGGCGTGGACGACACCGGGCGCGTGGACGTGGGGCCATGGCGGACACCGGAGTTCCTGACGGTGCTCCGACGCTGTGTGGAGCGGGCGGTGGAGGGGCGAAACCCGGCAGACGAGCGGGCCGGCGTCTGAGCGAGGCTCGGGCGCCGGCCCTGCGGAGCACGCGGCTCAGGCGTGCGGCACCACCACCGCGCGGCCGTTGATCTTCCCGGCGTGCAGGCGCTCGTACGCCTCGGGCGCCTGCTCCAGCGTGAAGGTCTCGACGTGGGAGGAGACGAGGCCCCGCCGCGCGAGTTCGAGGACCTCCATGAGCTCCGTCCGGCTGCCCCAGTACGGGAAGGAGGCCGACACCTCGAACGGCAGCCCGCCCCCGAAGCCCACGGCCAGCGTGCCGCCGCCGAGGCCGACGACGGTGACATCGCCCTCCACCGCCACCGACGCGGCGGCGACCGCCAGGGTCGCCTCGGCTCCGACGAAGTCCAGGACGACCTCCGCTCCCGTACCGGCGGTGAGTTCGCGGATCCGTGCGGCCGCCTCGCCGTCGGAGAGCAGCGTCTCGTGCGCGCCCACCTCGGCGGCCAGCTCCAGCTTCTCCTCGCTCACGTCGAGGGCGAGCACCCGGGCCGGGGTCAGCGCGCGCAGCAGTTGCACCGCGAGATGACCCAGACCGCCGACGCCGATCACCACCGCCGTGGTGCCGGGCAGGAGCTTCGGCAGCGACCTGCGGATCGCGTGATACGGGGTCAGCCCGGCGTCGGTGAGGGGAGCGGCCTGGACAGGGTCGACCCCGCTCAGCGGAACCAGGTGGCGGGGCGAGTCCACCAGCATGTACTCCGCGAGGGCACCGGGCCGGCCGAGCCCCGGCGGCAGGATGCCGAGGCCGGCGGCGTGCGGACAGCAGTTCTCCTTGCCTTCGGCGCACTTGTGGCAGCGTCCGCAGCCCCACGGGCCGTACACCGCCACCGCCTCGCCCTCCGTCACGGCCGTGACACCGGCGCCCACCGCCGCCACCGTCCCGACACCCTCGTGACCGAGCGTCATCGGCAGCGCGTAGGGGAACTGCTCCTCGGGCCAGCCCATCACGGCCAGGTCGGAGTGGCACAGCCCCGCCGCCGTCACCTTCAACAGCACCTGCCCCGGGCCGGGTTCGGGCACCGGGACCTCCACGACCTCGGGGGCGTGCCCCACCCGTCGGTACTGGACAGCCTTCATCATCGGATCTCCTTGCTGGTGGTCGGGTCCGGCCGGGGCGCCGTCCGGCGGCGCAGAACGGTGGGCAGGGCGATCCGGCCGCCGGTGAGGACCAGGGCCACGATGAGGACCGAGCCGGTGAACAGGCTCGCGGCCCACTGCGCGCTGGTGGCGAGCCCGAGTCCCGTGATGCCCGTGCCGAGCAGGAGGACCGCGAGGACCGTGCCCCAGGCGTTGAAGCGGCCCGCGCGCAACTGGGTCGCCCCGACGAACGCGGCGGCGTACGCCGACAGCAGATACGGGGTGCCCGCGGTCGGCGATCCGGATCCCACCGAGGCCGCGAAGACGACGCCGGCGAAACCGGCGAGCAGGGCCGAGGCCACCAGGGTCAGAAAGCGCAGCCGGTCGGTACGCACCCCTTGCAGCCGGGCCGCGTCGGCGTTGAAACCGGTCGCGTACAACCGCCGCCCGGTGGCGGTGTGTTCCAGCACGAACCAGATGGCGAGCGCGGCGAGCAGCAGATACAGCACCGGCAGCGTGATGCCGCCCGCGTCCAGCTGGGCGATGCTCGCGAACGGCTCGGCGAGCAGGCGCACACCGGTGATCGAGCTGTCGTTGGTGACCATGGTGATCAGGGACTGGATCAGCGCGCCGGTGGCCAGGGTGGCGATGAACGAGTCGACGCGCAGGACCACCACCACGATGCCGTTGACGACGCCGACCAGCAGCGCGGCGGTCATCGCCAGGGCGATCGCCGCGCCGGGACCGAGTCCGGCGGTGACCATGAAGTAGGCGGTCAGCACGCTGGTGAGCGACATCGTGTAGGCGATCGAGAGGTCGAAGACCCGTGCGGCCAGCGGCGGTACGACGCTGAGTGCCACCAGGCCCGCCACGGCGTTGCCGTTCAGTACCTGCTTGACCGTGATGGTGGTCGGGAACGTGTCCGGCGCCCAGACGCTGAAGAGCACGACGATGACCAGCCACACGTAGACGGCGCCGATGTTCCGGAAGGACAGGGCGGCCGCCGCCCGTCGGCCCGGTGTCCTCGGTACGGACACCGGGGATCTCTCCGGTGCGGACGGCGGGAGTTCCGCCGCCCGGGTCGGGGTGGACGTCATGCGACTCGGTTCCTTCCAGGGCTCATGTCACTCGGTTCCTTCCATGGCGTGCACGAGCGCGGACTCGGTGACTTCCCGGCCGCTGATCTCCCGTGCGATCCGGCCGTCCCGGACCACCAGGACACGGGTGCACAGTGCGAGCAGATCCTGTGTGTCGGAGGAGGAGACGATGACGCCCATGCCCTCACCGGCCTGACGCTCTATCAGGTCGTACAACTGCAGACGGGTGGCGATGTCCACCCCTGCCGTGGGTTCGCACATCGCCAGCACCGGAGCGCGCTGGGCCAGACAGCGGGCCATGACGACCTTCTGCTGGTTGCCGCCGCTCAGCGTGGTGATCCGGGCGCCGGCTGGACGGCGGCCGGCCGTACGCACCCCGACCCGCCGGATCCAGTCCTCCGCCAGGGCGGACTCACGGCGCCGGCGCAGCCGCCCGGAACGGGCGCGCAGCCGGTCCAGGAGCGGCAGGGTGAGGTTCTCGCCGACCGAGAAGTCGCCGATCACTCCCTCGCCCGCCCGGTCGGCCGGGACCAGCGGGAGGCCCAGGCCGTCGGCGTCACGCGCCTCGGTCCACCGCTCGGAGCGCTCCGACAGCCGCAGCCTGCCGCTGACCGGCCCGGCATGGGCCCCGCACACCGCGTACGGCACGATCTCGTGGCCTGAACCGACGAGACCGGTGATGCCCAGGCGCTCGCCCCTGGCCAGGTCGAAGCCGACTCCCCGCAGTGGCCCGGCCCACAGGTCGCGGACCTCCAGCACGGGGGCGGAGGGACCGGAAGGGGGCGCGGGACGGTGGTCGGTCTCCATCTCCTCGCCCGCCATCAGTTCCGCCAGCGAACGCGGAGTGAGTTCGGCGACCGGACGCGTGGCGATCCTGCGCCCGCCGCGGATCACGGTGACCCGGTCGGCGAGCGCGAAGATCTCGTCCATCCGGTGCGAGACGTACAGGACGGAGGCGCCGGCGTCGCGGATCTCCCGCACGATCTCGAACAGGCGGGCCACCTCGCCGGGTGGCAGTACGGCGGTGGGCTCGTCGAGCACCAGGACACCGCGGCGGCCCTCCCAGCCCTGCAATGCGGCGGCGATGGCCACCACCGTGCGCTGGACGGGGGTCGCCGTCGCCAGGGGCCGGCGCACGTCGATGCCGAGGCCGAACCGTTCGACGAGCGCGGTCGTCCGCCGCTCCATCTCACGCCAGCGGATGTTGCCGAAGGCCGTGCGCGCGAAGCCGTGGCTGAGCGCCAGGTTGTCGATGGCGCTCAGCTCGCCCACCAGCCCCAGCTCCTGGTGGACGAAGCGGAGCCGGTCGTGCCGGGAAGCGGTGACATGGCCCAGGTCGAAGGGCTCGCCGTCGAGTTCGGCCACCGCACCCGGCTCCGCGTGGTGGTAGCCGGCGAGGATCTTGATGAGCGTGGACTTGCCGGAGCCGTTGGGCCCGATCAGGGCGTGGATTTCGCCGGGTGCCACCTCGAGGTCGACGTCCTTCAGTGCCTGGGTGCCGCCGAACCTCTTCGACAGGGCGGCCACCCGGAGCACAGGGCCCGTCAACTCAGCCCCCAGAGCGCCTTGAACTGCGCCTGGTAGTCCTCGACGATCGGGAAGTCGCCGTCGGCCGAGGGCAGGTTGTCCTTGGTGACGAGCATGTTGGGCAGTGCGGCCTGCTGGTCCACGTCCATGGGCTGGCCGGTGAAGTGCCGGGCCAGCGCGTCGGCCTGGAGCCAGGCCGTCTCGTGGGAGTTGAGTGCCATCGCGCCGTCGGTGAGGCCGCTCTGGATGTACTGGTAGTTCTGCGCGTCACCGACGTTGACGACGATGTGCTTGCCGGTGATTCCGGCGGTCTTCAGCGCGGCCGGCACGCCCACGTTGAGCAGGCCCAGGGAGAAGACGACATGGGTCACCTTCGGGTGCGACCGGAGGTACGACACCACGCGGTCCGGCATGTCCTTGCCCACCGCGGTGATCGGCACGTCGACGTTGTCCAGTCCGCAACCGTCGCACCATTTCTCGTACTTGGCGGCGAAGGAGTCCTTGACGGGCTTGAGGATCGTGTACGCCGGAAGGTCGAAGTAGACGGTGTCCGCCTTGGCGTCACTGTTCGACACCACCCATGAGGCGAGCATCTCGCCCTGGACACCGACGTCGTCCGGCCCGTTCTTCAACAGGGAGATGCCGCCGCCCAGCAGGTCGTCGGCGTTCGACTGGAGGACGGGGATCTCGGCGGCCTTCAGCCGGGCCAGCTGCTTGGCGTAGACGGCACGCGGGAAACCGGAGGCGACGACGGCGTCCGGCTTGTCGCGCAGGGCCTGCTCGTAGGCGGCCTGGACGGACTCCGGGGTGCCCTGGGTGGCGATCTGCTTCACCTCCCAGCCGAGTTCCTCGGCGGCCTCGGTGAAGAAGTCGGCGAGGTCCTTGCAGGACTGGACGCCGCAGAGGATGAAGTCGATCTTCTTGCCCTTGGGGATCTTCTTGCCGACGGGCTGGGTGAGGGAGATGGAGTCCGGGCGCTCGGAGTACTTCGCCAGGGCCTCTCGGGCCGCCGTCAGACCGGGCGAATCGGGTGCCGCCGCCTGCGTCGAGTCGGCGGCCGGGGTGGTGCCGGTGCCGCACGCCGCCAGGGCGAGCAGGGAAGCGACGGGGACGGTCGCGGTGAAGGCGCGGCGGACCGCGCGACGGGGTCTGGAACTCATCGTTGAGTGCTCCCGTGGTGTGACGCCTGTGCTGCCGCGACCCGCGTCGCTCACGCGTCCGCGGCGGTCGGCTCCGGTCAGGCGGATCGATGCTGTGGGACTCCGGGGCGAGAACGCCGCGGCGCCGGGGCCGGGACGGGCAGTGACCGTCCCGGAACAGAGAAACTTATGAGGCACTACAGCCTCAAGTGGGTCGGAGTGTGACATGCCGCAGCGGGCTTGGGGAGAGGGTCGCCGTAATAAATTTCCAGGTGCACGGTGGAATTCCGTGGTGACCTCGGAAGGTGCGGAGGTCGTTCAGTGGCGGGAGTGTTGCTCCGGGCCGTAGCGTCTAACTACACTCACTCTAAAGTTTCTGCCGGAGGAGAGATGATGGACGAAACGTCGGAGCCGGCCAGTGCGCGGTGCCCCGGGCCCAGCGTCCAGGACTACCTCGACCAGGACAGCCGCCCCGTTCCCCCCGCCCTGAGGTACGAGCGGAACGACCACCTCGGCAGCGAGGACATCGACACCGCCCGCTTCACCTCCCGGGAGTGGGCCGAACGCGAGATGCGACAGGTCTGGCGGCGCGTCTGGCAGTTCGCCTGCCTGGAGAGCGAGATCCCCGAGGTCGGCGACCACGAGGTCTACGAGATCGGCGACGACTCCCTCATCGTCGTGCGCACGGCCCCCGACGAGATCCGCGCCTTCGTCAACGTCTGCCTGCACCGCGGACGCAAACTGCGCACCGGCGGCGGCAACGTCAGCGAGTTCCGCTGCTCGTTCCACGGCTTCGCCTGGAACCTCGACGGCACGATGCAGACCCCGCCCTGCGCCTGGGACTTCCCGCATGTCACCCCCGAGAAGTTCGCCCTCCCCGAGGCTCAGGTGGCCACCTGGCGGGGCTTCGTCTTCATCAACATGGACCCCTACGCCGAGTCCTTCGACAGCTACCGCGGCACCTTCGACGAGTACTACATCTGGCCGTTGGAGAACCGCTACAAGTCGCTGCACATCGGCAAGGTGCTGCCCTGCAACTGGAAGATCGCCCAGGACGCGTTCATCGAGTCCTTCCATGTGATCGCCACACACCCGCAGATGCTGCCGTGGCTCGCCGACGCCAACTCGCAGTACGACGTCATGGCGGACCAGCCGAACTGGAACCGGATGATCAACATCCAGGGCGCGCCCAGCCCGCACGTGGCGGACTCCGTCACGGAGGAGGACGTCCTGGAGACCTTCTACGACTCGCGCGCCTTCTACGCCGCCGCCCAGGGCCGTGACCTGGTGAGGCAGGAGGGCGACGAACTGCCGGCGATCCCGCCCGGCGGCACCGCCCGCCAGGTCCTCGCCGAGCGGATGCGCGCACAGCTCGCAGCCACCTCGCAGCAGGACTTCTCGGAGACCCCCGACACCGAACTGCTGGACGCCATCAACTACCTGCTGTTCCCCAACTTCAACCCCTGGGGCGGCGCCAAGTCCAACATCATCTACCGATTCCGGCCCAACGGCCTCGACCCCGACTCCTGCACCGCCGAGATCATCTTCATGTCGTCCCCGAAGCAGCCCGGCGAGATACCGCCCCCGGCGAAGATCCGCTGGGTGCCGGAGGACATGCTCTTCGCCGACATCCCCGAACTCGGCGTGCTCGGCCCCGTCTTCGACCAGGACTGCGAGAACCTGCCCTACGTCCAGCAGGGCCTGAAGGCCATGCGCAAGCCCGGCATCACCCTGGCCAACTACCAGGAGAGCCGCATCCGCCACTTCAACCGGACGCTCGACCAGTGGATGGACAAGTGACCCACCGGGTGGCGGTCAGACCCTCCGGCGTCGAGCTCGAAGTCCTCGACGGCGAGGACCTGTTCACCGCCGCCCAGCGGCTCGGCTACCGCTGGCCCACCGTCTGCGGCGGCAAGGGCACCTGCCGCACCTGCTTCGTCCGGGTCGAGGAGGGCGCCGAGAACTGTTCCCCCGTGGGCCCGCTGGAGCGCGAGGGCATCGAGGCCCTGCGCAGGCCGGTGGACGGCCTGACCCGGCTCGCCTGCCGGCTCCGGGTCGAGGGCCCGGTGACCGTGACCAAGAGCGGCGTGCGCCGCCGAGTGCAGGAGTGAGGCCCCATGTCCAAGCAAGTGATCCACCCGCTGACCGGGCATGTGTACCGGCTCACCGAGGACGGACTGGTCGAGGTGACCGACCCGAAGACCGGGACCCGGGGCATCTTCGACTTCCAGGCCCGGTGGCAGTCGGGCGAACTGCGCCACGCCGACCTGCAGATGGCCGGCTGGGTCGGCCGCCTCGCCCGGCGGCGTACGGCCCCGCAGCCGGAGGAGTGACCCGTGACGCCCCGCACCACCCGGGTGGTCTGTCTGGTGCGCCGACCCGACGGAGAACCGCTCCCCGGTGACTTCGCCGTCGAGGAACGCCCCCTGCCGCCCCTGGGGGAGGGGCAGCTGCTCGTGCGCAACCTCTACATGAGCGTCGACCCGTCCATGCGCGGACGCCTGGAGAGCACCGAGAAGCACTACACGCACAACTTCACCCCGGGCTCGCCGCTGGACGGCCGTGCCCTCGGCGTCGTGGAGGAGAGCCGCTGCGCCTCGGTGCCCCCGGGCACGTACGTACGCCACCAGCTCGGCTGGCGGGAGCGGGCCGTACTGGATGCGGCGCACACCGACGGCGCGGGCCGCATCGACCCCCGGCTCGCGCCGCTTCCCACCTGGTTGGGGCTGCTCGGCCAGACGGGATTCACCGCGTACGTCGGTCTCACCCGGATCGCCGCACTACGTCCCGGCGACACCGTCTTCGTGTCGGCGGCGGCCGGGGCCGTGGGCAGTGCCACCGGCCAGTTCGCGCGCCTGCTGGGCGCTGACCGCGTCATCGGGACCGCCGGAGGGCCGGACAAGTGCGCCCTGCTGGTGAAGGAGTTCGGCTACGACGCCGCCGCGGACTACCGTGCCGAACCGGTGCGCGAGGCACTGGCCCGGCTGGCGCCCGACGGCATCGACGTGTACTTCGACAACGTCGGCGGTGAGCAGCTGGCCGCCGCGCTGCACGCGTTGCGCACCGGTGGCCGGGTCGCGCTGTGCGGCATGATGTCGCAGTTCGGCGGCGACCGGCGGTCCGCCGACATCAACCAGTTGATCCAGGCGGTCCTCAAACGACTGACCCTGCGCGGCTTCATCGTCCGCGACCACGAGGACCTGCGCCCGGAGTTCGAGGACCGGGTCTCCGGCTGGCTGCGCTCGGGAGAGGTGGTCGCCCGAGAGACGGTCGCGGACGGCCTCGACAACGCGGCGCGGGCCCTGCTGTCCCTGCTGTCCGGCGGCAACACCGGCAAGATGCTGGTCCGGCTGGCACCGGACCCGTACGGCCGTACGTCGGCCACCGGATGAGCCGGCTCCCGCGTCAGACGGCGGAAACCGTCGCCGGGGCGGGAGCCTTCTCCCGGGCGGCGTCCTTCTCCGGGGCGGGAGCCCTCTCCGGGACGGGCGGACCGGCGGCGCCGTCGCGAGCGGCCAGTGCCTTCTGCAGTCGCTGGATGTGGTAGTACTGC
The DNA here is from genome assembly GCF_053592095.1 of Streptomyces sp. NPDC002787. Lineage (NCBI taxonomy): Bacteria > Bacillati > Actinomycetota > Actinomycetes > Kitasatosporales > Streptomycetaceae > Streptomyces > Streptomyces sp. NPDC002787. The sequence continues at coordinate 199,359 of NZ_JBSFVC010000010.1, forward strand.
ACCCGCGCGGTGCGCTGCAGGGCCATGACGGCGGCCAGGAACTGGTCCATCTCGGCAGCCCGGGTGAGGATGTCGTCGGGTACCTGCTCGTCCCGCAGGCAGGCCTCCGCGTCCTGGCTGAGCACGGCCTGCGCCCAGCCCCGGGTGACCGGCTTGAACAGGCTCGGATGCTTGGCCACGATCCGCGCCCGGATGGCCAGGTCGTTCTCGGCGGCTTCCAGATGCAGTCCGGTGTCCTTGTTGCGCGCCCCGAACAGCGGCTCATGGATGTGGTGGGCGTCGAAGCCGTGCTCGACGCAGCCGATCCAGAAGTCCCAGTCCTCTCCGGCCCGCATGCTCTCGTCGTACCCGCCCACGGTCTGCCACACCTCACGCCGGTACAGCGAGCAGTAGAACATGATCAGCCGCTGGAGCATCAGCTCTCTGCTGTAGGCGGGGAGGGACATCGCCTGCGGGGGCAGATCGTCGTCGGTGAAGGTGAACACATCGGTCGAGGCGATGGCGATACCGGGGTTGGCGTCCAGGACCGCGACGGTCTTCTCCAGCATCGTGGGGGCGATCACGTCGTCGGCGTCCAGCGGAAGGACGTAGCGGCCGACGGCGGCCTCGATCCCGGTGTTGCGCGCGGCGGAGACGCCGGCGTTGGCCTGCTGGAGCAGCCTGACGCGCCGGTCGGGATGGCGGTCGATCAGGGACCGGACCACCTCGACGGTGTTGTCGGTGCTGCCGTCGTCCACGATGACGAGCTCCCAGTCCTGGAAGGTCTGGGCAAGGACGCTGGAATGGGCCTCGGGCAGATAGCGGGCGTAGTCATGGCAGGGGATGACCACCGAGACCACAGGGTCGGAACCACGGGGACTGTGGGGCATGTGCGGTCTTTCGCTTCGGAAGGGGAAGGCGGCGGGACGGAAGCCGGGAGGACGCGGGTGGCGACGGGTGGGCGGATGCGGTGTGCCGGGCGCGGGGGCGCCCCCCCCGACCCTCTTCGAGGGCCACGCCCGAACAGACCGCTGAGCCATGCCCTAGCTGCGCTGGTGCTGATCTGTGTAGCGGTGGTCGCGCACGGGCTCGTGCTGGTCACGTCCGTGCGCGTGGTGGTCCAGGCAGAACCCGTAGTCGGTGATGGTGACGTTGCCGATCGGAGTGCAGCAGTACCCGTACTCGGTGATCGTGACGTTGCCGATCGGCGTGCAGCAGTGCCCGTAGTCGGTGATCGTGACGTTGCCGATCGGCGTGCAGGGGGTCCCGGACCCGGGGGTGAGGCTGGCCTCGCCCTCTATGGACTGCCCTTGGTGTCCGTACTTCGCGGACGCCGTCAGCGTGTCCGGACCGATGGCGGCGTAGGCCGCCTCCGCGGTGTTGAGCAGACCGGCGGTGGCCAGTGCCGCGGGGAGGGCCAGCGAGGTGATCACACGGGCTTTCACGGTGGTGCCTTTCTGACAGGGGATGGGGACCTGCCCAGAAGCGCCGGAAACCTCCACGGCGAGGGCAGTGGAACCACCGTAAAATCGCTCACTTAATGTGTCAAAACGAACACTCACAGTGACAAGGGTGGCTGGGTCGACGCCCGCCCAGCCCCCACCGGTCAGGAAACGGGAACGGATTCGGCGCGCTCCGGTTCCGGTACGGCATGGTGCGGATGCACCACTTCCAGATCCGGCAGCGCCCAGCAGGCGGTGCCCATGTCCTGGGCCATCGCGGCCAGCCCCTCGGTCTCGATGAGGTGCCGGTAGGGGAAGGACGGGAAAGCGAGGCCGTCGCGGTGCAGGTCGGCGCGCACCAGCAACGCGGTGCCGCCGACCGAGTCGACACGGACGAGTCCTTGCCCGCGCAGCTCGTCGAGATACATCCGGCCGAATCCCCTGGGAGGCTGAAGAATGCCGTCGCGAAGCCACTGAGCCCAGTTGAGCGCACCGGATCCGGGCCTGAGGACAAAGGTGTTGAGGTCGTACGTGGGCCCACCGGGTGCGGTGGCGCAGTGCGGGACGACGATGTCCTTGCGTGCGCCGAGGAGGCGTTGGACGAGGTCCGTCGGGTAGTCCGTGACGTCGACGTCGAGCCACAGCACCCACTCCTCGTCGATCAGTGCCCGGGAGAGGAGGTGGTTGCGCACCTTGGCCAGCACCGACCGGCGCCGGCGCTGGATGCCGGGCTCCCAACGGGGACCGGCCAGTTGGAGGCCGAAATCGCGGTGTACGAGCGTCACCCGCCGGAACTCCGCATCGAGGTCCGGCAGGACCCGCCGGAGGAGTTCGGGCGTCGAGTCCCTGCTGTCGCCCTCCAGCAGGCCCAGCGAGATCGACTCGCGCGGATAGTCCAGGGCGCGCAGGCGGTCCAGGTAGACGGGCAGGAACGCGGCCGCGTCCTTGAGAGGGGTGAGCACCAGCACCGAGGGCCGCTCCTCGGCCGGCGCCGGGGCGGGCTCGGGGGTCGTCCGCGGTTTCGGCTCGCGGGTCCCGGCGGCGTCGGCTCCGGTCTCCGCGTGGGCGATGTCCCCCGGCTGGAGCGGCAGCCTGGTCGCCATGGCCAGCAATCGCTCGGCGTAGTCGCCGGGTTCGGCCCAGATCTGGGTCGCCACCTCGAAGTGCTCCGCGAAGTGCGACTCGTCGAACGTGTTGTTCCCGTGGCACACGTATGTGTACAGCTCGGGCGCGTCGACAGAGACGACCCGGCAGGTCCGGACCACCTCTTCCGCCACCGGGGTGTCCTCGCCCCGGCGCTGCGCCGGGTAGCGCGGGAGCCGGTCCTTCGCGCACACCATCGAGCCTTCCCAGACCCGCGCACAGGAGATCGCCAGCCGGCGGCGGGCGGGCCACCACAACCGCTCACGGGCGAGGAAGCAGGCCTCGGCGTCGAGCGAGAGAATCGCCGCCATCTGCGTCTCGACCCGCTCCGGGTCGTACAGGTCGTCGTCGTCCCACTGGCACACGTACGGTCCGGTGGCCCGGTCCACCGCCTCGTTGCGCAGTTCCCCCAGCGTCCGTCCCTCCGGGGGAAGCCGGTGATGGCGGATCCGCGGGTCGTCCAGATCGCGGATGTGCCGCTCCAGGATGTCATCGGTGCCGTCCTCCACCACGACCAGTTCGAGGTTCGGGTAGGTCTGGGCGCGGAAACACCTGATCGCACGCTGGGCCGTAGCCGACCGGTCCTTGGTCACCATCAGGCACGACACCGTCGGCGCGGGCGCGCCCGAGGCCCAGCGGCGGCGCTGTGCCTCCACGTTGAGCAGACCGTCGGCGACCGGTTGCAGCTCCTGGCTGACCCAGAACGGGAACCGTGTGCCAGGGGAGAGTCGCGGCGGGGCCGGGGTGTCGCACGCCCAGCTGCCCGACCAGTGGTGCACGGCGGTCGCACGGTCGTAGTCCGCTTCCTGCGGGCCGAACAGCTCTGTCGCGTACGGGCTCAGTTCGGGGTACAGGACCTCGGGGGCGAGAACCGTGATCGAGTCCGGCTCCGGGGCGCTGTCGATCGCTCGGGTGAGGAAGAACGGGCCTGTCGCGTCGAGCGTGTGGGACTGCTTGTGGGCGCCGACCAGTCGCCGGTGCACATGGGCCCAGAAGGGATGGCCCGGCCGTGACGCGATGAACGCGTTGCCGACGATGCGGTCGAGGCCGCGCCGCCGGGCGAGCAGCAGCCGTGTGTGCGCCTCGGGTTCGCAGCCGAGGACGAGTTCCCGTCCCTCAAGGATTTTGTCGACCGGGCTCAGGCACTCGAAGTCCAGATCCACGTAGAGCCCGCCGAAGTGGTCGAGCAGGAAATAGCGAATCGCGTCGGCCCGCATGATCGCTTCGGGGTAGCCGTCGTAGATCGGCAGGAACCAGGGATGGTGCTCCTGGAGGAATGCGCGGTTGTCCGCGTCGGTCCACAACCGGTACCCCCAGCCGGGGTGGTGCAGCCGCCAGGACTCGGACCACTTCTGCCATTTCGGCGGGAGATCGGAGTCCTTCCACGTCTGGTGGATCAAGGGGGGAATTGTCTTCTGTGTGGGCATTCACGCAGTATGTGGGACTGTCCGGTCAACGGGTTTTCCCGTGGGGTCCGTCGGTGGAGCATTCACCCGGGAGGCCCACCTCCTGGCAGCACGGCGGATGACGGACTCAGCGCATGGGCCGTGCCGCGGTGACGCCGAACGCGTCCAACGAGACCCCCACCCTGGTCAGTTCGGCCGCGGCGGTGCGGAAGTCCTTGATGTGCGGGGTGGCGAAGTGCTCGTCGAGGGCCTGCCGGGAGGCCCAGCGCTCGTACACCCGGATGCGCCGCTCGTCGGTGGGATCGGCGGTCATCGCGTAGTCCAGACAGCCGGGCTCCTCCTCACGGGTACGCCGTCCCAGCTCGACGAGATGCCCCAGCATCGTGTCGCGGTCGCCGGGCTCGTAGTCCATCCAGCCGGCGACGATGACTTCCTCTGCCACGGTGGTCCTTTCGTGGTCGTGCCCGCGGGCCCGTCGAACGGGCAGGGAGAGCCGACGGGCCCGCGGTGCTTCAGATGGCGGCTGCCGCCGGGACGCCGTCCACGGTGACCGTGCCCTTGTCGCCGTCGACCGTGACGACCATGCCGTCCCGCAGCCGCCGCGTCCCGCCCTCGACGGAGATCACCGCCGGGATGCCCAGCTCACGGCAGACCACCACGGCGTGGCTGTTGAGCGCCCCCACGTCGACGACGGCCGCTCCGGCGACCAGGAACAGTGGCGTCCAGGCCGCGTCCGTGATCGGGGCGACCAGCACCTCGCCGGGCTCCAGCGCCTCGCACGAAGCCGGGTCGGTGACCACCCGCACCCTTCCGGTGTAGGTGCCGTGGCTGCCGCCCACGCCACCGAGCACATCACCCTCGACGGCCGCCGGGGTCCGCTCCTCGGCGCGTCGCGGCCAGCTGTCGATCTCGGTCCGCGCGTCGTCGGCGACGAAGAACGGCGGCTCCAGCTCGTGCAGGCCCGCGTACTCCTCGAGCCGTCGCGCGATGACGGGACCGAAGGACCCCGGGTCGGCGACATAGTCGTCGAGTTCGGTGTCCAGCAGCATCATCACGTCCTCGGGCCGGGCGAAGAGCCCCGCCTCGACGCCGCGCCGGCCGAGCTCCCGTACGGCCATACGGATCTCGTTGACGACGGTGACGCAGTTCGCCTTGGTGCGCTCGCGGGCCGGGATCCACACCTGCGAGGCGTGCGTACCGGCGTCGAACAAGGGCTGCGCGTCCTCGGGCAGCGCGGCCCGGATCTCCCGCGCCGTCCGCTCACGCCCCTCCGTCAGCCGAGCGCGTCGGGCGGCCGGGGAGTCGTCGTCGGGGCTGTGCCGGATCCGGTCGACCAGGGCCAGCGCCTGGACGGGCGCCGCCTCCCAGGACAGCGCGTGGATGTCCCACTCGTTGGGGCCGCGATCGCCGGACTCCGCCAGGAACTCCTCGAAGGAGTCACGGAACGCCTTCACGTCACCGGTCGCCCCGTCGAGTGCCTCCTCCACCGCGGCCGGACCACGGTCGAACAGCGCGCTCAGCTCGGCCGAGGCCGCCACCTGGCGGGACAGCGTCCACAACCCGGTCGACGGGGAGGCGGAGTCGACGTCGCCGAGCCCGCCGATCAGGTCGAGCATCGCGCCGGGGCGGTCCACGCTCGCGCACAGCGGGCCGAGGATCGCGGGTCCCACGGACGCGGGCAGCGACGACTCGACGTGCCGCTGGAAGGTCGTCTCCACCTCGTCCAGCAACGACCGCGCGTGCGCCACCAGTTCGGCGTCGGACAGCCGCGTCAGGTCGGGGCGTGAGCGGCGCAGGGCGCGCAGCCGGTCCCGGTCGGCGTCGGCCTCCGGGAAGCCGGCCTGGCCGAGCATCCGCTGTAGCGTCGCGCCCGCCTTGGCGGTCAGCTCCTCGTCCTGGTCGTCCGGGTGCGCCACGTACACCGGCGTGTCGGAGCGCTGACCGACGAAGGCCGTGTCGATCTGGTCCGCCGTCTGACCCATGCGGATGCCGAACAGCCGCATGTGCGACAGGTTGAGGTAGAAGTGGCCGCCGAACATGCCGACGAACGGCGGTCGGGGGCCGGCCACCTCCTCCTCGCGGTAGATGCCGAACCCGACGAATCCGCGACGCCAACCCCGCAGGCCCCGCCCCCAGACCAGGGTCCAGCCCAGCGGGCTGGCGGGGTCCGGCAGGGTCTCGCCCGCGTTGGCCCGGGTGTAGTGCGGCAGCCGCTCACTGCGCTGCCAGTCCGTGATCCAGCTCTTCATGACGGAGATCTCCCGCTGTCCGTACCCGCGCCTGCCCCTGCCCGTCCCTCGCCTACCACTGCGCTGTTCCGCCGTCGACGCTGATCAGCGTGCCGGTGATGCCCGCCCCCGCCTCGCTCGCGAGCAACGAGGCGACCGCCGCGACCTGCTCCACGGTGGTGATCTTCTTGGTGGCGGCATGCTCGGCGAACCGGCCCAGCCACTCCTCGTACGAGATGCCCTCGGCCTCGGCCGCGGCGGGACCCGCGGCCCGCATGAGGTCGGTGTCGACGGCGCCGGGGCAGATGGCGTTGCAGGTGATGCCCTGGGTGCCGTACTCGAAGGCGGTCGCCTTGGTCAGACCGTGGATGGCGTGCTTGTTGGTGATGTAGTGGCTGATCGCGGGCTTGTTGGCCTGCTTGCCCTCCACCGACGAGATGTTGATGATGCGGCCCCAGCCGCCTTCCAGCATCTTCGGCAGCGCACGGCGGGTGCCGTAGAAGTAGCCGTTGACGTTCAGGTTGAGGGCGTCGTGCCACGCCTCGTCGCTGAGCTGGTGGATCGGGGCGAAGCCGGAGCTGCCGCCCACGTTGTTGACCCAGATGTCGAGCCTGCCGAAGCGCTCGGCGGCGAAGTCGGCGAGGCCCTCGATGTCCTCCTGGCTGTTGGCGTCGCAGGGGTGGAAGACGGCCCGGTCCCCGGCGCCCATCTCCTCCAGGGCCTGCTTGCCCTTGATCTCGCTGCGGCCGCTGACGACGACCGTGGCGCCGTCGGCCAGGAAGGCCTCGGCGATGGCGCGGCCGATGCTGCGCGTGCTGCCCGTGATCACCGCGACACGTCCGTCGAGGCTGCCCGTAGCCACCATGGTGTTCTCCCGCGAGTGTTGTTGGTTGCTCACCTGGCGGCTCTGGAGGCTGCTGTGGCGCCTTCGTCCAGGTGTCGGTGAATGGTGCGGTGGAAGTGCTGGAGTCCGGGCTCGTTGCGTCCGAAGACGAAGTCGGTCCCGTCGAGGGCCTTGAGGCCCTGCTGGACTCCGTAGGTGGTCGCGTAGTCCTCGTCGCGGACCACCTCGTGGAACCACGCGCCGAACCGGTCGGCGGCCTGGCGCTCCTCCTCGGTGACCGCCGGTTCCCGCAGCAGGATGATCTGCTGGGTCACCGACTCGGTGGCCGTCCGGGGGAGCACCAGGGAGACCGCGATCTTCTGGCGCCAGCCGCCGGCGATCGCGAGGCCCGGGAAGAGCCAGTAGATCGGCCCGACGCAGTCCCCGGGGTCACGCTGGTCCGGAGGCTGCTCGACCGCCTGCGCGATGGGGCGCAGGGCCGGTGCGATGCGTTGGTGGGGGCCCCAGGTGTCGTGGGCCATCATGTTCGAGAGGTTGGTCTCGAACACGGTCTTCGGGTGCAGCGAGGCGAAGTGGTACGTCTCCAGATACCCGTCGAGCGTGACCTTCCAGTTGGGGCTGGTCAGTTCGCCGGTGGAGTAGTGGTGGCACTCCGCCAGTCGCAGCCCCTCCAGCAGGGGCTGCAGATCGCCCAGCCAGGCGTCCAGGTCGGGCTCGGCCGCCGGGTCCAGCGAGACGAAGACGATCCCCGCGCGCTCCCCGGCCGGGAGCCTGACGAGGCCCCGGCCCTCGCGCGGAACCTCACCGAAGGTCTTCTCGGCGTACACGCCCCGCAGCTCCCCGGTCAGGTCGTACGACCAGGAGTGGTACGGGCAGGTGAGCCGCCTCGACACCCCGCAGCCGGGTTCGAGGAGCTTGGCCCCCCGGTGCCGGCACGCGTTGATCATCGCGTGCACCGTGCCCTGTCGGTCACGGGTGATCAGCACCGGGATGCCGAGCACGTCGATCGCCTTGTACGTGTTCGGCCCGGGAAGCTCACAGGACATGGCGAGCGGCAACGGGACGCTGCGGTGGACGGCGTCCGTCTCGCGCTGCCAGCGGTCGGCGTCGAGGTAGTGGGCCACGGGTTCCGTCCACTGGCCGTCCGCCTCGTGCGTCGTGTTGTCGCGGTAGTGCGCCATCACACGCTCGACGAGTTCGGCGGCCTCCCGACGCATCGTCACGGACGCGGCGTCGGTGGAGCGGTCCTGGCTGATCCACGACGAGTACTCGGGGGCCGAGGCGGCTGAGGCGGCTGAGGCCGACGGCCTGCGCCCGGCGTCCGTCTCCCGAATCTCCGGCGAACTGGTCTGGACCACGATGTCCTCACAATCCTCCCAGCCGCGAGCCGGTGACCGGCTTCGGAAAGCGACAGCTGGGTTGTGTCCGAAACGACAACAGGACTTAGTGTGCTCTGTCAATAGAAAGTGTCGAAGTCGCCGCTCGGTGTCCCGTGGGGGTGGATGTGATGGTCATGACCCGGCCGTTCGAGGTGGGTGTGGTGGTGCGGGACCTGGAGCTGATGGAGCGCTTCTACCGCGACGTGATCGGCTGTCGCGCCGAGCGCCGCTCACGCGTGCCGGAGTCCGTCGGGGGTCCGGCCGGGCTCGGGGGCGAGGTGGCCGTCGTCTGGTTGCGGGTGCCCTCCGGAGGGTGCGTCAAGTTGATCCTTCCCCGGTCGGCCTCGGTGTCGGTGTCCGCGGCGCCCATGCCGGCCGGGCGTCCGGGACTGTCGTATCTCACCTTCCACTTCGACGACCTGGACCCGGTGCTGGCGGCGCTGTCGGCTGCGGGTGCCCGGCCCGTGTCGGACCCGGTCGTGGTGCGGACGCGCGGCCGGCGGATCAGCTTCTGGGCGGATCCGGAGGGCAATGTCGTGGAGTTGGTGGACACCCGGGCCCACGACCCCGGTGCGAGGCATAGTAATTAGAGACGCTGTTCAGTAAGGTGCCCCATGCTGGTTACTGTAGACCGGCACAAGTAAGTCCGATTGCTTGGCAACCTCCCTCGGGCGAAGGGGCGGACGATGGCTCAACGAGCGTCGACGGCGTCGAAGAAATCCGCGCAGGTCAGCGGTCAGGTCGTCAAGGACCTGCACGAGCGCATGGTGCGCATCCGGCTGTTCGAGACCGAGGCGGGAAAGCTCATGGAGGCGGGCAAGCTGCCCGGTTTCCTGCACCTCTACGTCGGCCAGGAAGCCGTGGCCGCCGGCGTGATGACGGCCCTGCGCGACGACGACCAGATCACCTCCACCCACCGCGGCCACGGGCATGCCGTGGCCAAGGGCGTCGGCTTCCGCGAGATGTACGCCGAGCTGTACGGCCGGGTCACCGGCGCCTGCCTCGGCCGCGGCGGAAGCATGCACATCAACGACCTCACCCGCGGCATGCTCGGCGCCAACGGCATCGTCGGGGCCGGCGTCCCGATCGCCGTGGGCGCCGCCTTCGCCGCCCGGTACAAGGGTGAGGACAGCGTCGCCGTGACCTTCTTCGGCGACGGCGCCACGAATATCGGCGCCTTCCACGAGGGCGCCAACATGGCCGCGATCCTGGGCCTCCCCGTGGTCTTCGTCTGCGAGAACAACGGCTATGCGGAGTTCACCCCGCAGTCCGGGCACATGCTGCTCACCGACGTCGCCGACCGGGCCGCCGCCTACGGCATGCCCAGCGTGATCGTCGACGGCATGGACGCGGTCGCCGTCCACCGCGCTGCCGCCGATGCCGTCGCACGCGCCCGGGCAGGCGAGGGCCCCATGTTCATCGAGGCCAAGACCTACCGCTACTTCGACCACCAGGGCGTCAAGGGCCTGCGTCATCCCTACCGCTCGGACGAGGAGGTCGCCGAGTGGAAGGCCCGCGACCCCATCGACCTGATCGAGGCCCGGGCGGTCGCCGACGGCACCGCGACCCGTGCGGAGCTGGACGACGTATGGCGGCGCACGCGCGAGGAGATCGCCGAGGCCATCGCGTACGCCGAGGCGAGCCCGCTGCCCGACCCCGCCGACCTGCTGCTCAACGTCTACTCGGGATGACCGCCATGACCACCACCACCGAAGCGCCGTCCGTCCCCCCGGTCGCCGCCTCCCGCAAGCTGACCTACGTCAAGGCCTTCAACGAGGGTCTCGCGCAGGCCATGCGCGAGGACGAGAACGTCTTCGTCGCCGGTGAGGACGTGGCCGGATACGGCGGCGTCTTCCGCATGTTCGACAACCTGCTCGACGAGTTCGGCCCCCGGCGCATGATCGACACCCCGATCTCCGAAGCCGCCCTGGTCGGCCTCGGCGTGGGAGCCGCCGCCCGGGGTCTGCGTCCCGTCGTCGACCTGATGTTCATGGACTTCATCGGCGTCTGCCTGGACCAGATCGTCAACCAGGCGGCGAAGATGAAGTACATGTTCGGCGGCTCGGCGTCCGTGCCGCTCACCATCACCACCGCCTCCGGGGCGGGCCTGGGTGCCGCGGCCCAGCACAGCCAGAGCCTGGAGGCCTGGCTGGCCCATGTGCCCGGCCTCAAGGTGGTGATGCCGTGCGACGCCTACACCGCCAAGGGCCTGACCGTCTCGGCCATCCGGGACGACAACCCGGTCGTCGTCATGCTGAACAAGGTCCTGCTCGGCAGCGCCGGCGAGGTGCCCGAGGAGATCTACGGCATCCCGCTGGGCCGGGCGCACACGGCGCGAGCCGGCTCCGACGTCACCGTCATCGCCCTCGGCCGCATGGTGGGGGAGGCCCTCGCGGCGGCCGACGAACTCGCCGCCGAGGGCGTGGAGGTCGAGGTCATCGACCCCCGTACCGTGCAGCCCCTGGACACCGAGACGATGTTCGCCTCCGTCCGCCGCACCAACCGGGTGCTCGTGGTGCACGAGGCCGTCACCTTCGGCGGGCTCGGAGCGGAGATCGCCGCGCAGATCCAGGACGCCGCCTTCGACTACCTGGACGCGCCGGTCCTGCGCATCGGCGCCCCGTTCTCCCCGGTGCCCTTCTCTCCCGTCCTGGAGAAGGCCTACGTGCCCGATCGCGCCCGCATCGCCCAGGGCTGCCGGCGCCTTCTCGAAAGGGCGTGACCGACATGGCGGTCGAGGTTCTGCTGCCGAAGATCGGCCTGACCATGCAGGAAGGCACGATCGACGAATGGCTCGTCCCCACCGGCGCGGCCGTCGCGGAGGGCGACGCGCTGCTGCGGCTGGCCACCGACAAGGTCGACGTCGACGTCGAGGCGGAGGCCGGGGGACTGTTCCACCCCGTGGTCCCGGCGGGCACGACCCTCCCCGCCGGGGCCCTCATCGGCTGGCTGCTGGCCGAGGGCGAGCAGCCACCGGACCCGGCGAGTACGCCGATGCCCGCCGGGTCCGGGTCCAGCGCGGGCACGGCCTCGGTTGCCGTGCCCGCACCCGGCGGCGGTGCGGCTACGACTGCCGTGCCCGCACCCGGCGGCGGTGTGGGTATGGGCGTCCCGCGCGTCCTCGGCGGTGGTGTGGGTAGAGGCGCGCCGCCCGTCCTCACCGGTGCCGGGGCGGGCCCCGACGCCGCCGGTGCCGCCGTGGCGCCCACCGCCAACGGCACCGGTGACCGGCTGCTGTCCTCGCCGAACGCCCGGCGGGTCGCCGCTGCCGCCCACGTCGACCTCACCGCCGTACGCGGCACGGGGCCGGGCGGCCGGATCGTCTCCGAGGACGTGGAGGAGTTCCTCGCGGCCCTGCACGACGACCTCGTCGCACCGGCCCCGCCCGGCGGCGCCCCCTCCTCACCGCTGGTCCGCAAGCTGGCGAGGGAACGGGGTATCGACCTCACCGGCGTGAACGGCACCGGGCCCGGCGGCCGGATCCGCCGGTCCGACCTCGACGCCGTCACACCGGCGCCCGTTCGCCGGAACGCGGCCCCTCAGCCCGGTGACGTCCTCCCGCTCACCGGGATGCGCGGCACCATCGCCCGCAGGATGCACGCCAGCCTTCAGGAGATGGCGCAGCTGACGCACGGCTACGAGGTGCGGATGGACGCCGTGGTGGCCCTGCGGGACCGGCTCAAGGAGGAGTGGGCCGACGGCGAACTGCCGGTGCCCAGCCTCAACGACTTCCTGATGAAGGCCGCCGCCCTGGCCCTGCGCGAGCACCCGCTGCTCAACGCGACGGTGCGGGAGGACGGCATCCATCTGCTCGACGGCATCCACCTCGGCTTCGCGGTGGCCGTCCCGGGCGGTCTCATGGTCCCCGTGATCGAGGACGCGGTGGCACTGCCGCTGCCCGAGATCGCTCGCCGGTCGAGGGCCCTGGCCGAGGCCGCGCGCGAGGGCCGGATCTCCCCCGCACAGCTGGAAGGGGCCACCTTCACCGTCACCTCGCTGGGCGGATACGGCGTCGACTTCTTCACCCCCGTGATCAACCCCGGCAATGTCGCGATCCTCGGGGTGGGCAGGCTCAGGGACGGCGTCGAGTGGGCGGACGACCGGCCCCTGCGGACGCGGGTGCTCACGCTGAGCCTCACCTTCGACCACCGAGCCGTGGACGGGGCGCCCGCCGCCGAATACCTGTGCAGCGTCGGTGAGTTGCTGCGCAAGCCCCTGCGCCTGCTGGTGTGAGCCGGGCGTCGCGGGGCAGGCGGGACTTTCGCAACAGGCCCTAGACGGCCGGGTCGGCGATCCGCTCCGCGAGATCGCCGACCTCGCGGACGAAGAAGCGGTGTCCGAGCGACCGGTAGACGTCGTCGCCCCGGACCTGTGAGATCGCCGCGGTCTCCAGCAGCGCCAGCAGGCCCAGGCCGATCACCGCCGCCTCGGCGTCGGAGACGGACTCACGGGCCTTGCGGATCAGCCGGACCAGCTCGTTCAGCAACTGCGTACGGCTCTCCTGGCGCAGGGTCTCCGCTTCCTGGCTCATGCCGGCCGACGACACGAAGAACACGGTGGCGGCGGACCGGTGCTCGCCCAGCCAGGCCAGGAGCGTGGTGACCGCGGCTCCCACGTCCGAGCCGGGCTCATGGGCCTCCGTGATCGCCTCCAACTGGTCGCGCAGCGCGGTGGCGAACGCCCCCATGGCCGCCGCCAGGACCTGGTCCTTGGAGGAGAAGTGGTAGTACACCGCCGCCGAGGTCATCTCCGCGCGCGAGGCGATGTCGGCCACCGTCACCTCGTCCGGCGGCTGGGTGGCGAACAACTCCGTGGCCGCCTCGATCACCCACTGCTTGCGCGAGGGACGGTGAGCGGCGCGGGTTCCGGATGTCGTCATGCTGTCAAGTATGCCGCGAGCTCGGTGCCCCGGAGGCCAACGTGCAGCGGGAATCGTGCGGTCGGGCGGTCGGAGTTACTGGATACAATGGTCAGTACGCAGGACCCAAGGAAGCGGCTTGTCGGCAGCGGGCAGGGAGCATGATGGCCACCACGAAGAACGGCAAGCAGCCCGCACACCGACCCTCGCGGCGGCAGCACATCATCACCGCTGCCGTGCGGGTGTTCGGTCGCAACGGGTTCGCGGAGACCAGCATCCAGGACATCGCGGACGAGGCCCAGGTGGTCCCCACAGCCGTCTACTACCACTTCGACGGCAAGGAGGAACTGCTCGAACTCTCCATGCGCCGCGTCTTCGACCAGCTGAACGCGGTCGTGGAGGCGGCCCGGCCGGAGTCGGAGCCGGGGGACGCCGAGGGCCTGGTCCGTGTCATCGACGCCGTGTGGGACTGGGTGGAGAAGAACCCGGACGAGGCCCGCCTCTACCAGGTCCAGGTCGCCTCCGCCAACGGCAACGTCAAGGTGCTGCGGGACGAGTTCGAGCAGCGGCACATCCAGCGCGGCTACGACTATCTGCCCGAGGGCAGCACGCGCAGTCCCCGCGCGGCGAAGGCCCGGCACGCCGCACAGGCGCTCGCGGTCCGCACCCTGATCAGCACGACCATGCTCGTCACCGCACTGCGGGCGGAGGGCGGGCCACTGGCCCAACTGCCCTCCCGGTCCGTGCTGGAGGCGGTCAGGGCGCTGGCCCTGCGCATCGTCGCCGCCGAGCAGAAGCCGGCGTAGCCCCAGCCGCATCACCGGCCCGAGGCGGTCCACCAGGCACGGTCCCCTCGCCGTGCGGCGTGCTCGCCGCCTCCTCTCACACCGTCAGGACCGAGCACGCGCTGATCCCGGGCGCCCCGTACACATGGGTGAAGCCCACCCGGGGAGCGCCCGGCACCTGCACACCGGGCGCCCGGCCCTGCAACTGTCGGACGACCTCGTGGAACTGGCGCAGCCCGGACGCGCCCACGGGCTCCCCGCCGGCCAGACAGCCGCCGTCGGTGTTGACGGGTGTCCGGCCCGTGGGATCCGTGGCCCCGGCGGCCAGCAGCTCCTCCTGCTCGCCGTGCCCGCACAGCCCGGTCTCCGCCAGGTGGATCAGCTCCGAGCCGCTGTCGGTGTCCTGCAACTGGGCGACCTGTACGTCCGCGGGCCGCACCCCCGCCGCGCGGAAGGCCGCCTCAGCGGCGTCGACGCTGGGACTGCGGTGCGGTCCCGGCGGCAGCCAGGGGGAGAACACCTCGAACGAACCGAACCGCCGGGTCCGGAAGGCCAGTGACGCCAGCCGGACGGGCCGTTCGCACAGGTCGAACGCGCGGTCGCCGAGCGCGAGCACCAGTGCCGCCGCGCCCTGGCCGGGCGAACAGAACATGTACTGGGTGAGCGGGGGACTGACCTCGGTGGAGTCGAGGATCTCCCGCTCCGTCAGCGGCTTGCGGCGCCAGGCCAGAGGATGGTGCGAGCCGTTGCGGAAGGCCCGCGCGGCCACCATCGCCAGCGCCCGCTCCGAGATCCCGTGCTCGTACAGGTACCGCTGGGTCTTCAGCGCGAAGAACTGGGTCGTGAGCATCATGCCGGTCTCGGCGTACCAGTCGCCCAGGCCGTAGCGGGCCGCGGAGACGTGGAACGCGCCCCGCTCGTGCTTGTCGAACCCCACCGCCAGCCCCAGGGAGGCCTCGCCCGCGCGCAGGGCGCCTGCCACCGCGAGCACGGTGGAGGCACCGGTCGCGCAGCCGTTCTGCACATTGACGAACGGCACTCCGGTCAGGCCCAGCCGGCCCACCAGGGTGTCGGGCTTGCCGGACACGTCGGAGCCGCCGGCCGCGTAGCCGATGTCCGCCCAGGCGACGCCGGCGTCGGCCAGCGCCTCTCGCACCGCGCGCTCGGCCATGTCCATCCCGGTGACGCTCTCGTCGCGGCCGAAGGGATGCATCCCGCACCCGACCACGTACACCTCGCCGCGCCCGCTCATCGCTCCCCGTCCCGCTCCGGGCGGAACGCGAAGGTCACCACCTCGGTTCCGTCCTCGTCCCGGTACGCGGGCACCATGGTGAGCCGGACCGGCAGACCGATCCGTATCTCCGCGCGGGGCACCGCCAGCCGCGCTTCGACCAGCACCTCACCGAGGTCCACATAGCCGACGTGGTAGGGCCGGTGACCGCCGGACGGCGCCCGGTACGGTGGTTTCGGCGGGAACGCCTGAAGCGTCCACGACCACACCCGTCCGCTCACCGGCAGTACGTGCGCGGACATCATCCCGTCCGAACACCGGGGGCACGAGCCCTGGCGGGGGAAGACGACGGTGGCGCACCCGGAGCAGCGCGCGCCCACGAGACGCGGTGGGTCTCCGCCGTCGAACTCCCGGTTCCGCTGCTCCGGGCTCCGCTGGTCGTCCCGGTTCTCCCGGTTCTCGAACAGCGACTCGTCGATGAGCCTGGTGGTCACGTTCCGTTCCTCCTTCCTCTCCACGTCACCAGCCCAGCAGCCCGGCCAGCCGTTCCCGATGGTGTGCGGCGCCGCCCAGCAGCACCGCGTCGGACTGGGCGCGCCGGAAGTACAGGTGCGCGTCGTGCTCCCAGGTGAAGCCCATCCCGCCGTGGAACTGCACGCACTCGGCGGCGACCGAGACGAACGCCTCGCCGCACCACGCCTGCGCCACCGCCGCGGCCTCGGCCAGCGCCTGAGGCGAGCCGTCCGCCCGGACCGCGCGCACCACGGCCGACCGTGCGGCCTCGACCTGGAGCAGCATGTCGGCGCAGGCGTGCTTGACCGCCTGGAAGCCGCCGATCGCCCTGCCGAACTGGGTACGGTCGCGCACATGGGCCACCGTCATGTCCAACGCGGCCTGTGCTCCGCCCAGTTGCTCGGCGGCCAGCGCCACCAGAGCCACGTCCAGGGCCCGGGAGACGACACCCGCTCCCTCGCCGCCGCCGGTCAGCGCCCGGGCCCGGGCACCGCTGAAGGTGACCACCGCCTGGCCCCGGCTGAGGTCCAGGGTGGGCACCCGGCGCACCGTGACCCCCGGCTCGCGGGGGTCGGCCAGGAAGAGGTCCACCCCGTCGGCATCGGTGGCGGCCACCACCAGCGCCTCGGCGTCGGCGCCGTCGAGGACGAACGGCGCGGTGCCGTCCAGCAGCGGAACGCCACCCCGCCAGGAGACGGCGACCGGCACGGCGTCGGCCCGCCACGTCCCGTCGGGCGAGGCCACCGCCAAGGCGTGCACGGTGCCCTCGGCCAGCCCGGCCAGCACCTCGCCGGCCGTACCGCAGCCGGCCAGCACCTGCCCGGCCAGCACGGTGGAGGACAGCAGCGGCACCGGTGCCAGTGTCCTGCCCAGCTCCTCGCAGACGGCGGCGATCTCGGCGAGACCGCCGATGCCTCCCGCCGACTCGGGCAGACCGAGGGCCGCGAGGCCGACCTGCCGGCCGAGGGCGTCCCACAACCCGGCATCGATGCCGGGGGCCTCCTCGGACAGCCGGCGTACCGAAGCGGTGCCGCCCGCGTCCGCGCACACCGACCGTACGGTCTCGCGCAGGTCCTCAAGCTCGGTCTCCGACAGGGCCGCGCCGTCGGTCGTGGTGCTCGTCATCGTGCGCTCCCGCTCCAGGTTCCGCTCTCGTCGCGCCGCTCCTCGTCCTGCCGCCGACGCGGAGCACTGTGTGCCGCCGCCATCCGGGCCACCGGCACGCGGTGCGCGGAACAGGAGACGTAGTCGAGACCGAGGTCGTCGCAGAACGCGATCGACTCGGGGTCCCCGCCGTGCTCACCGCACACACCGAGCTTGATGCCGGGCCGTACGCCGCGTGCCCGCTCGGCCGCCAGAGCGACCAGGGCGCCCACCCCGTGGGGGTCGAGCCTCGCGAACGGGCTGGCGGTCAGGAATCCCCGCTCCCGGTACGAGGCGAGCACCTGCCGCTCGACGTCGTCCCGGGAGAACCCGTAGGTGAGCTGCGTGAGGTCGTTGGTGCCGAAGGAGAAGAACTCGGCGTGCTCGGCGAGTTCGCCAGCCAGCAGCGCGGCCCGCGGGGTCTCGATCATCGTGCCGAGCCGGTAGGGGACCTCGACCCCGGTGCGGGTGGCGACCGCGTCGGCGGCACCGCGTACGTACGCGGCCGCGGCGGCCAGTTCCTCCGGCATGCTGACGAGCGGGATCATCACCTCCAGCTCCGGCCGGACCCCGGTCGCGGCGACCTCGGTCCAGGCGGTGAAGAGCGCCTCGGCCTGCGCCGGGTAGAGCCGCTCGTGCAGCAGCGCCAGCCGCACCCCGCGCAGCCCCAGCATCGGGTTCGCCTCGCGCAGCGCGGCGGCCCGCTGCTCCTCGCCCGCGTCCAGGGCCTGCCCCGGGCCGGGCAGGAACTCGTGCAGCGGCGCGTCCAGCAGGCGCACGGTCACCGGACGGTTCCCGACCGCGGTCAGCAGAGCGTGGAAGTCCTCGTGCTGGGCGCGCTCCAGCGCCCGCAGCGCCTCGTCGCGGGCGTCCGGGTCGACGGCCAGGAGCACCCGGCGGATCAGCGGCAGCCGGTCGCCGAGGAACTGGTGTTCCGTACGGCACAGCCCGACCCCTTCCGCGCCCAGGGCGAGGGCCGTCTCCACCTCGGCGGCCGTGTCGGCGTTGACCCGCACGCCCAGTCGGCGCATGCCGTCCGCCCACTCCAACAAGGTGGACAGTTCGGGCGGCGGTCCGGCCACACTGACGCTCAGGGTCCCCGCGTACACGGCGCCGGTACGGCCGTCCAGCGAGACCGGATCGCCCTCGCGCACCACCCGCTCCCCGAAGCGGACCGTCCCGGCGGCCAGGTCGACGCGCAGCCCCTCGGCGCCGCACACGGCGGGCTTTCCGGCTCCCCGCGCCACCACGGCGGCATGCGAGGCGATACCGCCGCTGCCGGTCAGCACGGCGGCGGAGGCCAGCATCCCGGGCACGTCCGCCGGGGTCGTCTCGGCGGCCACGAGCACCACCCGCGTGCCGTCCGAGGCCAGTTCGAGGGCCCGTTCACTGGACAGCACGACCGCTCCGGTCGCCGCCCCCGGCGACGCGGGCAGCCCCCTCGTCAGGAGTTCCTCCCCGCCGGTCAGCCGCAGTTGTGCGTGCAGCAGTTCCTGCACCTGGGCGGGAGTGATCCGCCGTACGGCCTCCTCGTGGCCGAGCGCCCCGTCCCGGGCAAGGTCCGCGGCCAGACACACCGACGCCCGTAGCGGAGGGCGCGGTTGTGGTGAGGCGGCGAGCAGCGAGATCTCGTCGTCGCGCACCTCGAAGTCGACCGACACCGGCGCGCGCAGATGCCGCTCCAGGGTGAGCAGGGAGTGCTCGAGGAGCGCGCTGCCGCCCGCGAGCCGGTCCAGCGGTTCACCGGTGTGCGGCGGCGGGGCGCTACGCCGCACCCCCCGGAAGAAGGAGCCCTGGGGGGAGAGCCGCCCGGTCTCGGGATCGCGGCTGACCGCCGTGCCGTAGCCCGAGTGGTCCGCCGGGCCGATGCGCAGGGCCTGTACGTGCAGGGCGACGGCCAGATCGGCGGGGAGCCGCTGGGCCCGACGGGACCTTCTCGCACGCGGCGAGTCCCACCGGGCGAGGAGGGCCCGGGCGGCCAGCGCGAGCTGCCGCGCCGGGTCGTCGGGGAAGGGCCGGGAGCCGTGCTCCGCGACCAGGGCCAGCAGCACCTCCACGCGCGCCCGCGATCCGGGTGTGTCCAGGAGGGCGTCGTCGAGCAGCGCACCGGACACGTCGAGGGCGTACTCGGCGATCATGCGCACGGTGGTGGCCCACACCTCGTACAGCGCGTCCGCACGCCCGATGACGGCGCACAGGTCGTCGGCGCGGGCGGGGTCGACGCCGATGCAGGCCAGGTCGGGCGGGAGTCCGGCGATCTCCGTCGGCGCGCTCGCCGACAGGCGCAGCAGCAGGGGCCGGGCCGGGTCGCCGATCCGCCGCCCCGAGAGCTGTTCGACCAGGTCCACGGCGGCTTCGGCGGTGTCGCTCTCGCAGAGCGACGCGGCGGCGCCGGCGGGGACGGTGAGCCCCGGAACGACAGGCAGGCCGAGGGCCACCAGCCGGTCCATCGCCGCGCCGTGCGCGCCCAGCTCGTCGGCGTCGAGGCCCCGGATCCGCCCCTGCCCGTAGGGCACCAGGATCCGGCCGGGGGTCCCGGAGTTCCGTGACGTCCCGGAGATCCCTGATGCCCCGGAGGGCGCGCGGGGCGCCTCGGACTGTGCGAGCGGGCCCGCCTCGCGGTCGGTGAGGCTCAACCCCGGCTCCTTCTGACCAGCTCCTCTTCGCGGGCCTCGTCCTCGGCGCGGCTGATGCCCAGCACGAGCAGCAACTCCTGGTGCAGCCGCATCCACACGGTGTGGTACGAGTCGCACAGCGGCGAAGCCAGCCACTCCGGCGCGCCCTCGTCGAAGCAGTCGAGGGCGTCCTCCAGAGCCGTCAGGTACTGGCCGCTGCCCGCGAGCACCCGGTCCAGTCGGCGCAGCACGGGCTGGATGGCCTCGTGCACGTCTTCCAGCGACTCGCGCACCCCGGCGTCGTAGACGTCGTCGGAGTGGTCGTTGGCGGTGCCGTCGGGGCGGCACTGCCATGCCGTGCAGACGTCCCGGATCTTTCGGTTGACCGGTAGGAACGCCTCGTACGCCGCGGTGATCCGCTCCTCCTGCTCGGAGCCGGCGGGAACCCGCAGGATCCGCGCGGCGGCGGCCTTGGCACGCTCGGTCGGCAGCACCACCGGCCCCTTCACCATCGCCAGACCGGCGTCGACCAGCGGACGGTGCTCGGACTCCGGCCGGCCGCGCCACATACCACGCAGAACGAGGTCGACGACGGCTTCGGCGAGAGGCTCGTCGGACGCGTCCGGAAGGTCCACGGCAGCAGATTGCATCGCCACACCTTTTCCCCGGTTCTGTGGTGACCGGTTCCTCGGATCTGTGTTGCCCGGAGGTTACGCCCCGGCAGGCTGGTTAGTGAAGAGGGACTCAAGAAACACTTTCCGATCGTCTGGCCTCGGCCCGGCCGTCGCCCGCCTCCGGGCGGCCCCGCGCGGCGAGGAACGACGCCATGCGCTCCTGTGCCTCCCGGCCGTCCGCCAGGGCGGCGATCGACCGCGCCTCTTCAGCGAGGTGGCGGCGCAGATCGTTGCCGTCTCCGACGCCCAGCAGGCCCTTCGCGGCGCGCAGCGCGTCACCGGCGCCGGCGGCCAGATCGGCCGCGGTCCGATGCGCGACGGCGTCCAGTTCCTCGTCACCCACCGACCGGGAGACCAGGCCCCACCGTTCGGCGTCGTCGCCGGTCAGGACCCGATTGGTCAGGATCAGGTCCGCCGCCCTGCGCGGGCCCACCAGGCGCGGCAGGAACCATGACGCCCCGCAGTCCGGTGTGAGCCCGATCGCCGTGTACGCCAGCCGGAACCGCGCGGACCGGGCCGCCAGGACGATGTCGCCGACGAGGGCGAGACCGATCCCGCCGCCCGCGGCCGCGCCGCGCACGGCGGTCACCAACGGCACCGGCAGTCCGTGCAGGGCCTGTATCGCGGAGTGCGCGGCGCTCGCCACGGCGTGCACATACGCGCCGGTCTCCGCACCGCGACCGGCGAAGGCGCGCAGGTCACCCCCCACGCAGAAGCTGCCGCCCGCCGCCCGTAGCAGGACCGCGCCGCCCGGGTCCGCGGCCACCTCGGAGGCCGTGTCCCGCAGTGCCTCGGCAGTCCTGAGATCGAGGGCGTTTCCCCGCTCGGCGTCGTCCAGCCTCAGCTCCACGACGCCGTCCGGGTTGCGGACGATCCGGACCGGTTCGGTGCGCGCGGGGAGGCTCATGGGTGTTTCTCCTGTCGTCTTCCTGTCGCCGGGTGCTTCCCGGCAAGATACTGAAGACGCTATACAGTTTCTAGGATGCGACGGGTACCGACGCCCGTACGCCCTTCGGCGGGAGGTCCCGTGCCCATCCAGTTCGATGTCGATCCGACTGTCGCCCAACTCGCCGCGACCACCGCCGAATTCGTGCGCGAGGTGGTCATCCCGGCCGAGCGCGAGTGCGGCGGGTCCGTGCACGACGCCCCCGAGGCACTGCGCGAAACCCTGCAGAAAGCCGCCCGCGACGCGGGTGTGTTCGCACCCCACGTACCGACGCGGTGGGGCGGACACGGGCTCGACCTGCGCGGACAGGCGGGCGTCTTCGAAGCGGCGGGCTACTCGCTGCTCGGACCGCTGGCGCTGAACTGCGCGGCCCCGGACGAGGGCAACATGCACCTGCTGGAGAAGGTGGCCACGGAAGAGCAGAAGCGGAGGTATCTGCGTCCGCTCGCCGCGGGGGAGACCCGCTCATGCTTCGCCATGACCGAACCGGCTCCGGGAGCGGGCGCCGACCCCCGCTCGCTGCGGACCACCGCGACCCGCGTTCCCGGCGGCTGGCGCATCGACGGACGCAAGTGGTTCATCACCGGCGCCCATGGAGCCGGCTTCGCCATCGTCATGGCCCGGACCTCCGGCAGCCCAGGCGACCCGGGCGGCGCGACCATGTTCCTGGTCGACGCCGGCACTCCCGGTATGCGCCTCGTCCGGAACATCGAGACGCTGGACGAGTCGCTCTTCGCCGGGCACAGCGAGATCGTCTTCGAGGAGTGCGTGGTGGGGGAGGAGCAGGTGCTCGGCGCGGTGGACCGCGGTTTCGAAGGCGCCCAGGTCCGGCTCGGTCCCGCCCGGATGACCCACTGCATGCGCTGGCTGGGAGCCGCCCGCCGGGCCCAGGACGTCGCGCTGGAGCGGGCGGGCAGTCGGACGGCGTTCGGCTCGGCGCTGGGTGACCTCGGCATGGTCCAGCAGATGCTGGCCGACTCCGAGATCGACATCGAGGCGAGCCGCGCCCTGATCCTGCGTACCGCCTGGGAGTTGGACACCGGCTCCGCCGCGGCCTCGCAGCTCACCTCGGTGTCCAAGACCTTCGTGGCGGAGGCGGTGAACCGGGTGGTCGACCGTGCGGTGCAGATCTGCGGAGCACTCGGCATCTCGGCCGCCGACGCCCCGCTGGCCCGTCTCCTCAGGGAGGTGCGGCCGTTCCGGATCTACGACGGCCCGTCCGAGACGCACCGCTTCGCCATAGCGCGCCGCGCGGTACGGCCCTACCGACAGCCGCGCCCGGGCGCCGCCGACGGCTGATCCCGGCGTAGACGTCGAAGACGGGCCCCTCCCGCCGGGGATCGGAGACGTGCAGGATCCCTCCCGTCGGAGATCGGAGACGTTCCGGGCCCCTCCCGTCGGAGATCGGAGACGTTTCGGGCCTCACCCGCCGGCGATCCGCCTCCGCGACCGAACCGCTGATGATCACGCCCGGGAACGTCACGGCGGGCCGCCTCGTTATCCGTGAGCCCGTTTTCGTCGCCTTCTCTGGGAGCATCGTGCCCGAAACCACGCCCGTCACCGCCACAGCCCTCCCCGCACCTCCGACCCTGAGCGCGCAGGCCGAGCGACTGATCGGACTGGGCGTGCACGAGCTCGCCGGACTGCCCGCCGACGAGCTGCGCACCTTCGCCGAGGCATCCGAGGCCGCCGAGACATCCGCGGGCGGCGACGGTCCTCTGCTCGCGGTGCACCCCCGCCTTGCCCCCGCCTCGGCCCTCGCGCCGCTCCTCCGCCGCGACGACAAGCCGGGTTTCGTCGTCACCGACATGCCCGACGTCGACCGCTTCGCCCCCTGCGCCATCGAACTGCCTGACGCCCCTCTCTACCTGGTCACCGGCCTCGACCGCGGTGACCACATGGCGAACTGGAGCCCGGAGGAGGCACTGCCCGCCCTCACCGAGGAAGGGCGCACCCCGCTGCTGCTCACCGAGGGCATCCACTGGGTGCTCCAACAGCCGCCCGTCCTCGAGCGCAACCACTGCTTCATGACCATCGGTTCCCGGCTGCGCAAGGAGAACGGCACCCTGGACGCCCGCACCCCGGCGATCTGGATCAGCAACGGCACCGGGCGGGACGGCCGCGAACGCCGCGACGCACCCAAGGTCGGCTGGTGCTGGTGGGGCAACCGGCACACCTGGCTGGGCTTCGCCTCCGCGACGAGCCGCAGCGCCCCCAGGCCCACGACCTAACGGGCGTCAGGGGGCGAAGGGGTCCTCCAGCGCCGGGACGCATGGTGACAGCAGCGGCTCCGTATGGTGCGTGACGGTTCCCCGGACCAGTCTGAGGACGCGTACCTCGTTCTCATGGCCCGGGTCCTCGTCGTCGCGGACGTGGAGGAGCCCGTAGGAGCCGGGAGCGACCGCGGCCACATGCTCGAACAGAGCGGTGGCATCGGGCGATGAGCGGTGGTTGGAGTGGCCTCCCAGGTGGATGAACGGCTCACCGTTCATCCACCGGAGGTCAAGGAGATAGGGGCTGTCCATCCGGGCGATGCGCAGCCGAAGGTCATCGACGATCTGCCGCAGCCGGACGTCATCGTCGTCGTCGACCGCGCTCTGCCTGACCGTGATCCAGCCGTGGTACTCGAACACGGCGCGATCCTAGACCGCTCACCCGACGCCCCCTCGCTGACCGCCCGTCGCCCCGTCGCCCCGCCCCCGTGCGGCGGCGTCAGTTCTTCCGCGCCACCGCCCCCAACTGAGGTACGACCGTGGGCTCGTCCCCTGGGCCGGGGCGCCACAGGGAGCACGAAACGAGGCCGGGCTCCAGCAGGGTGAGGCCGTCGAAGTACCGGCTGATCTGCTTGCCGCTGCGTGCGGTGACCGGCGGTGTGGCGTTGGCGTTCCAGAATTCCATGGCCTCCAGTTGGAGGTCACCGCCGAGTTCGGGCTCGGTGGTGGGGTGGGTCAGCACGAGGAAACTACCGGGGGCGAGCGGCTCCAGAAGCCGACGCGCGATGGCCCGCGCCTCCGTGTCGTCGAGGACGAAGTTGAGGATGCCGAGCAGCATCAACGCGACGGGCTCGGTGTAGTCGAGGGTCTGGCCGGCGATGCGCAGGATCGTGTCGGGGTCGTGCGCATCGGCGTCGATGTAGGCCGTGGCGCCCTCCTCGGAACTGGTCAGCCGGGCCCGGGCGTGCGCCAGAACGACAGGGTCGTTGTCGACGTACACGATCCTCGACGAGGGCGCGACGCGCTGGGCGATCTCGTGGGTGTTCTCCAGCGCGGGCAGGCCGGTGCCGATGTCGAGGAACTGACGTATCCCTCGCTCCCCGGCCAGGTGACGCACCGCGCGGATCAGGAACTGCCGGTCGGCGAAGGCGATGTCGCGGATGA
Source organism: Streptomyces sp. NPDC002787 (assembly GCF_053592095.1). Lineage (NCBI taxonomy): Bacteria > Bacillati > Actinomycetota > Actinomycetes > Kitasatosporales > Streptomycetaceae > Streptomyces > Streptomyces sp. NPDC002787. The sequence continues at coordinate 223,922 of NZ_JBSFVC010000010.1, forward strand.
CGGGAATCATCCCCGCGACGTGATCACCGACCTGCTGGTCGACCTCGTAGTGGTCCTTGCCGCCCTGCCAGTAGTTCCAGACACGGGCGTTGTGCGCCGTGCCGGTGTCGGGTCGCTTCTGCGGGGTGCCGGCGGCCTGGTTCTCGCTCACGTCTTCCTCTCCTCGACACGCCCAAGGATCCGATGGTGGCGGGCGGTTGAGGCCCCCCGCTGTGGCGTGACGTGGCGTCATTGTGTCGCCGCCGCTCCCCTCACGTCCGCGGTTTCGGCCGAGCGAGATCGGTTCCGACGGCCGAGCACCCGGACCGAGAGCGTCCGCACCGACGGCCACACCGGCTCGCCGCCGCCCGCGCCGCCCGCGTAGACCGCGCCGCCCCGGCCGCGACGGACGGACGCCGTGAGACGGTGGCACCGGTTGACTCTCCCTCCGTGGGAGACCCGAGGGTGGGGCGTATGCACGTCGGTGACAACACGTTCTGGAGCATCGGAGAGGTCGCGCGGAAGACCGGGCTGTCGGTGAAGCTCATCCGGCACTGGTCCGACATCGGCCTCATCCACCCGGCACACCGCACCCCGGCCGGCTACCGCCGGTACGGCACCGAAGCCCTGGCCCGTCTCCACCTGGCGCGGACACTGCGAGGGCTGGGTCTGGGACTGGCGACGATCCGGGACGTACTGGAGCGCGAGGACACCCTGTCGGAGGTGGCCGCGACCCACATCGACGCGCTGGAGACACAGATCCGCCTGCTGCGGACACAGCAGGCCGTGCTGCGCTCCGTCACCCGCCGCGACACCACTGCCGAGGGGCTCACCACCATGACCGAACTGGCGCGCATGTCCGCCGCCGAACGCCGTGCCGTCATCCAGGACTTCGTCACCGACACCCTGGGCGAACTGGACGTCCCCACCTATCGACGGGGCCTGCTGGCCGCCACCCCGGACCTTCCCGCCGACCCCACCGACGAACAGGTCGACGCCTGGCTCGAACTGGGCGAACTCGTCAGGACCCCGGCTCTGCGCGACGGCCTTCGCCGCATGGCCCACTATGCCGCCGAACACCATCCGGGCGAGCACGACGACAGCGCGCTGCGGGACGCGGAGCGGGTGACCGACGACTGGCTGCGGCGCGTGGACACGGCGATGGAGCGGGGGATCGCCCCGGACTCACCTGCGGCCGACCCCGTCGTCACCGCCGTCGTCGCGACATGGCTCCCCACACAGCCCACTGCGGACGGCGAGAGGCTCGCCGACGGTGCCCCGGCCAGAGCCCTGCTCCTCGAACAGCTCGAAGTCGCCTCCGACACCCACCTGGAGCGCTACTGGCACCTGCTGTGCGTCATCAACGGCCGGCCCGTGCGGCCCTCCATGGCGGCAGCCGGCCGCTGGCTGACCACGGCACTGCGGGCGCACCCCGAACCCGGTGCGCGGGCCGCGCGACTCGCCGAGCTGTACGACGCCGGACCGGACGCCTGGGAACCCCTCGGCGTGCTCCACGCCTGCGAACAAGTCCTGGACGCCGTCGACACGCTGGTCCTCGCGGTGGAGCCGGGCCAGTTCGACCGGCCGACGCCCTGCGCCGACTGGAACGTACGCACCCTCCTCGACCACCTGGTGTGGGAGAACCTGCTGTGGGCCGGCCTGGCCGACGGAACCCCCCGCGCCGACTTCACCGCCGACCACATCGGAGACGACCACATCGCGGCGTTCCGCACCGCGTCCCGGGCGGCACGGACCGCCTTCGCCCGCCCGGGGATGCTCGAGCGGCGCTACGGGCCCGCACCCGGACGACGGCTCGTCGAGCAGCTGGTGATCGAGATGCTGGTCCACGGCTGGGACCTGGCCAAGGCCACCGGACACCCCTACGACACCGTCCACCACCTCGCCGAGCCGGCCCTGAGCGTCGTACGGGAGATCTACGCCGACCTGCCCCGCCCCCCTGCCGGATCCTTCGCCCCACCGAGGCTGGCCCCCGAGAACGCCACCCCGCTCGACCGCCTGGCCGCCTACCTGGGCCGCACGGCCACCTGAAGTCCGGCTCAGCCGACGTCCTGGCCGGCGGTCAGGGGCTGTTCGAACCAGACCACCTTGCCCGTGCTCACCCGTGTCGCCCCCCAGCGCAGTGACAACTGGTCCACCAGGAAGAGTCCCCGGCCGCCCTCGTCGCTCAGCCGGGCGTGCCGCATCCTCGGCACCAGTGACGAGTCGTCGCCCACCTCGCAGCGCAGCACATCCGTGCAGAGCAGCCGCAGGGTGATCGGCCGGGAGGCGAAGCGGACGGCGTTCGCCACGACCTCGCTGACCATGAGCTCGGTGGACTCCACCAGGGAGTCGAGACCCCAGTCGCGCAGTGTCCTGCGGGTCAGCCGACGGGCCTGCCGCGCGGTCTGCGGACGAGGAGCCATGTACCAGTAGGCGACGGTCTCCGGCAGGATGCCCTCGAACCGGGCGGCGAGCAACGCGATGTCGTCGTCCCGGTCCCCCGCACCCAGAGTGCCGAGCGCCCGATCGCACAGCTCCTCCAGCGCCGGGGGCACGGACCCGGTGGCGGCTGCCCGCAGCCGTGCGCGCAGCCGGTCCACCCCGGTCAGCACGTCCGAGTCGCGGGACTCGACCAGACCGTCGGTGTACAGCAGCAGGGTCGCTCCGGTCGGCGCGTGCATCTCGGTGGACTTGAATCCACCGCCGCCCACGCCGATCGGCGCGCCGGGCGGGACCGGCAGGACCTCCGTACCGCCGTCGGGTCGCAGGAGAACCGGCGGCAGATGGCCGGCGTTGGACACCAGCAACCGGTGCAGCACGGGGTCGTACATGGCGTACAGACAGGTCGCCGTGTGCTCGCTGCCCAGCCGCTCCGCCTGCTCGTCGAGGTGGTGCAGGACTTCGTCCGGCGGCAGGTCGAGCCCGGCCAGGGTCTGCACGATGGTGCGCAACTGGCCCATGATCGCGGCCGAGGTCATGGAATGGCCCATCACGTCGCCGATGACGAGGGCGACACGGTTGCCGGGCAGCGGGATCGCGTCGTACCAGTCGCCGCCGACCTGCGCGGTCCGCGAGGACGGCAGATAGCGGCTGGCCAGCAGGACTCCGGCCGGCTCGGGCAGTGACGGCGGAAGCATGGTGCGCTGGAGCGTGTCCGCGACGGATGCCTCGCGCGTGTACAGCACCGCCTTGTGGATCCCGAGCGCGGTGTGGGTGGCGAGTTGGGAGGCGACCAGCAGGTCGTCGCCGGTGAACTCCGCCCGGCCGGTGCCGCGGACGAGGACGACGCTGCCCATGGCATGGCTGCGGCCGTGGAGCGGAGCGAGGATCAGCCGTCGTCCGGGCGGCACCGCGTCGGGGGAGTCCGCCGCACCCAGCAACTCGGCCACCACGGGACGAACGCCTGGAACGTCCCCGAACACCGGCCGCCCGGCCCGCAGCAGCCTGGCCAGCGGCCCGGTGGGAGCCAGGCGTACGACCTCTGCCGCCCGGACGGTGCCGGCAGCCGGTGCAGGCGGCTCGGCACCGCGGGTGGCCGCCTCCCGCAGCGGTGCGCGGTCCGCGGTGTACGGAGCGTCGGTGCGCTCGGCGAGTTCGAGGACGCCGGGGGAGTCGACGATCTCGTCGCCGACCGGAAGCGGGGCGTACAGATGAACGAGCGCCACATCGGCGAATGCCGGCACGGCCGCCCGGCACAGTTCCCGCAGTGTCTCGTCGAGGTTCATGCCGCGGGCGATCTGCCGGGTCGCCGCGTCGAGGTAGCGGAGCCTGTCGGTCTGCGGCTCGGTGACCTCGGGCCGAGCGCCCCTCGGGTGTCCGGCGGGAGTGTCCGGGGCCGCCAGGCCCCTCACTCGGCCGCCCTCCTCGGAGCCGGGCTCCTCCGACCGCGTGCGTGCCGCGTCGGCGCGGTCGCCGGACCCGGGTGAGGGAGCCGGACGCCGCGGTCGACGCCTGCGGGCAGCGGCCTCGGGTGCGCCGGCCGCCTGCCCGCCGGTGCCGCCATCGGCTCCGAGGTGCTCGGTCACGCGTGTCCTTCCGGCCGTGTGGGCCCGCCCGGGGGCGGGCGGATCAGGGGTCGTCAGGCGCGCCGTCTGCAGCGCAGGAAGATCTGTACCTCGGGCGGGACGTCCGCGGTCGCCGGAGCGTACGAGTACGAGGACTCCTCGACGATCTCGAAGCCCGCCGCCTCGACGACCTCACGCAGCTCGTCCCGGAGGTAGCCGGACACCCGGATGGTCGTTCCGATGAACGGGATCGAGAAGTCGTCCACGTCGGCCTCCACCATCGACAGCGCGAACAGGCCGTCCGGCGTCAGCAGGTGGTGGACGGTCCGCAGCGCCAGGGGAATCTCGGCGCGCGGCAGCATGAGCAGCGAGAAGAAGGCCGTCACCGCGTCGAAGCGGCCGAGGTCCCGGGGACCTCCGGGACGCAGATCCGCGATGTCCGCCTGGTGGAACACCCCGGTGGGGACGTACTGCTGGGCGAGCGCGACCATCCTGCCCGACAGGTCGACGCCGACGACCCGCAGGCCGGCCTGGGCCAGTCGGCGTGCGGTCGGCAGCCCGGTGCCGCATCCCAGGTCCAGTACACGGGATGCGGGCGGCAGGGACTCGATCAGCCACTCGGCGGACGCGACCTGTCCTTCCTTGTGCGGGAACGCCTCGTCGTAGCGGTCGCCGATGGTGTCGAAGGCCTCGGCCTGGCCTGTGCGGTCGAGCCACAGGTTCCCGTAACCGAGCTCGTCGGCAGGGTTGCTCACGAGGATTCTCCTTCGGTCCTGATGCGTAATTTTTTCACAGTTATACAGAATTGGGTGTGGTTCGGATGCGCTGATCACGACAGCCCCGCTGCGGGTGCTTGCCTCTTGAGCGTCAGCTCCCAGCCTCCCGGCGGCCAGGCCCGCCACGGCGGCCGGGTTCCGCGCGCGGCAGTCGACGACCGGCGGCCCGGATTCCGTGACCGTCGCCCGCGAGATCCTCCTGCGCGCCGAGGAGGGCGACGATCAGGCCCGGACCGTCGTCGAGGAGGAGGGCCGCACCATCGGCGAGGCGATCGCCACCGTCTGCGCCGTCGTCGACCCCGACTGGTCCTCCTCGGCGGCCCCATCGGCAGCCACCCCGCCCTGCTCGAACCCGTCCGCGCGGCGGTGAACGCTCTCGCTCCCCTGCCCCCGCCCATCGAGTCCGGCGCCCTGGGCGAGGCGGCCCCCCTGCGCGGAGCCCTCGCCGTCGCCCTGCGGCGCACCCGGGCCGACCTGCTCACCCACGCCAAGGAAACCTGAGCCCGCACAGACGGCCGGCCCGTCCGGGAGCACAAGGGCCGGTCCCGTCGCCGGACGCTCCCAGGTCACGGGCCGGTTGTGAGATCTCCCACCTGCTCTTGCCGGGGCGACGGACGCTTACCTACGTTCGGTCGCATGTCCCCCCATGGCCGCGCCCTACCTGGCGAACCGGACGAACCCGCTCCGGACGAACCCGCTCCGGAGACCAGGTCTGCTGCGGACCGATCCGACGCCCTCCCGACGGTCGACCTGGACGTCGACCTGAGCTCGCACGAGATGCTCCGGCGCGCCCATGTCCTGGCCGCTCTCGGCTCCGACTGGGACCCGCTCGCCGCACTGCGCGGCGAGGAAGCGGCGTACGAGCTGCTGTACTCCGGTCTCGACGCGGAGCAGCAGCGCGTGTACGACCAGCTGGTCGAGGCCGGTGTCCTGCCGAGGAGAGGGGACGGCCATGCTGCCGCTTGACCCCCAGGCCGACGTCGGGCGTCGCGCCTGGGTGGCCTGCCCGAACTGCGACGACCGACGCGGGTGTGCCACCTGTGAGCAGGGGCGTACCTGCTCCGAGCACTGGCGCTATCTGCTCTCCAACGTCGGCAGCCTCCTCCATCTGCAGTGCAGCTCGTGCACGCACATCTGGACCCACGAAACCCACTTCGGCGCCACCGCTCCCCGTGGGAGCGCATCACCAGCGGCCTGCGGCGACGCTGATCGTTCACCACGGCCGACCAGGTGAGCCGCGTCGACGGCGCTGCCGCGCACGTTCACCGGTGAGGCCGGACGGCGGAGCGGCGCCCGCTTTCGGATGACCCGGGCGTCTGTCGCCGGGGACGGCGGCGCCACCGTGGCCGAGGATCGCGGTCGGCGGCCCTCGCTGCCTGCCGTTCGTCCGCCCGGAGGCAGCCGTGCACATCCTGATCCTGGCCAGCGCGTTCAACAGCCTCACCCAGCGCACCCACGCCGAACTGCGCGACCGCGGCCACACCGTAACCGTGGAACTCGCTCTGCCGGGCAGCTCACTGCCGGAGGCCGTGCGCCGCCACGCACCGCGGCTGATCGTCGCGCCGATGCTGAAGACGGCGATCCCCGAAGAGGTGTGGGCGGCGCACACGTGCCTCGTCGTCCATCCGGGACCGGTGGGCGACCGGGGGCCGTCCTCCCTGGACTGGGCGATCCACGAGGGCGTCGACCAGTGGGGCGTCACCGTCCTGCAGGCCGACGGGGAGATGGACGCCGGTGACGTGTGGGCCTCCGTACCGTGTCCGGTCCCGCAGGTCTCCAAGAGCGAGCTGTACCGGGGCGAGATCGCCGACGCCGCGATCGAGGCCCTGATGCTCGCGGTGGAGCGCTTCGCCGGGGGCACCTACGTACCGCGCGAGCAGGACGACGCTCGCCCGAGCGACGTCCGCCCGCGCGCACGTCCCTACCTCGACCAGAGCGTCCGGCGGATCGACTGGGCCGAGGACTCCACCCAGGTCGTCCTGCGCAAGCTGAGGGCGGCGGACTCGCAGCCGGGTGTGCTGGACGTGCTGCTCGGCGGTGAGTGGTATCTGCACGGCGGTCACCCCGAGAGCGTGCTGCGCGGCCGGCCGGGCGAACTGCTGGCCACCCGGGCCGGGGCGGTCTGCCGGGCCACCAGGGACGGCGCCGTGTGGATCCCGGAACTGCGGCCCCGGCGCGGGCCCGGGGGACCGCCCACCTTCAAGCTGCCCGCCGTACAGGCCCTCGGCGACCGGCTGCCGCCGCTGCCCGAGCACACCCCGGCCCGGTTGCCCGAGGTGTCGCGCGGCACATGGTCGGACATCCGCTACCGCGAGGACGGGAACACGGGCTTCCTCTCGTTCTCCTTCCCCGGCGGCGCCATGAGCACGGAGCAGTGCCGGCGTCTGCGGGACGCCTACCGGGAAGCGTGTACGCGGCCCACGTCCGTGCTGGTGCTGGGCGGCGAACGGGACTTCTTCTCCAACGGGATCCACCTCAACGTCATCGAGGCCGCCGCCGACCCCGCCGCCGAGTCCTGGGCGAACATCAACGCCATCGACGACCTGGTCGAGGCGGTCCTGACGACGACGGACCGGCTGGTGGTCTCGGCGGTCGCGGGCAACGCCGCGGCCGGCGGGGTCATGCTCGCCCTGGCGGCCGACGAGGTCTGGTGCCGCTCGGGCGCCGTGCTCAACCCCCACTACCGGCTGATGGGCCTGTACGGCTCCGAGTACTGGACGTACACCCTGCCGCGCAGGGTGGGCCCCTCCACCGCCGAACGGCTGATGCGTGAGGCCCTGCCCGTCAGCTCGGCGAGCGCACTGCGCCTCGGACTCGTCGACCGGGTGGTCGACCGCGGTCCGGACGAGTTCGCGGGGGAGGTCGCCGTCCTGGCGGCGCGTCTGGGCTCACTCCCGGCGACGGCCTCCCGGATCGCCGCGAAGAAGACGGAGCTGGACCGCCTGGAGAGCACGACCCCGCTGGCCGGCTTCCGTCAGCGGGAGCTCGCCCGGATGCGCCGGACCTTCGACGACCCGAACGCCCCGTACCACGCCCTGCGCCGTTCCTTCGTCCACAAGGAACGGCCACCGCACACCCCGCCGCATCTCTCTCCGGCTCCGGTTGCGTGAACCGGCGAGATCCGCTCCGCGGGCGATGTCACCGGAACGGCCCTTGATGGCGTCTCGTCACGGCCGCACCGCTGATACGAAGAAGAGCGACGGTCGAAATGCAGGCCTTCATCCCTTACCTCCCCAGGAGGCGGTCCCATGACTGAGGCGACGCCGGGCACGGTGGACGTGGCGGACGCGGGCGGCGCGCCCGCCGACGAGACACCCACGATCCACATCCTCTGGATCAACGCGGGGCTGAGCTGCGACGGTGACTCGGTCGCGTTGACGGCGGCCATGCAGCCCAGCATCGAGGAGATCGTGCTCGGTGTGCTGCCTGGGCTTCCGAAGGTCGCCGTGCACTGGCCGCTCATCGACTTCGAGTGCGGCCCGATCGGCGGCTCGGACACGTTCATCGAGTGGTTCTTCAAAGGGGAGCGGGGCGAGATCGACCCGTTCGTGCTGGTCGTCGAGGGTTCCATCCCCAACGAGGCGATCAAGCCCGAGGGCTACTGGTGCGGCTTCGGCGACAACCCGGAGACCGGCCAGCCGATCACCACCAGCGAGTGGATCGACCGGCTCGCCCCGAAGGCGCTCGCGGTCGTCGCCATCGGCACCTGCGCCACCTATGGCGGCATCCACGCCATGGCGGGCAACCCGACCGGCGCGATGGGCGTGCCGGACTACCTCGGCTGGGACTGGAAGTCCCACGCCGGAATCCCCATCGTGTGCGTTCCCGGCTGCCCGATCCAGCCCGACAACTTCGCCGAGACGCTCACCTATCTGCTCTACCAGGCGGCCGGCGCCGCCCCGATGATCCCGCTGGACGACAAGCTGCGTCCCACCTGGCTGTTCGGGGCCACCGTGCACGAGGGCTGCGACCGCGCCGGCTACTACGAGCAGGGCCAGTTCGCCCTGTCGTACGACTCGCCGACCTGCCTGGTCAAACTCGGCTGCTGGGGCCCGGTCGTCAAGTGCAACGTGCCCAAGCGCGGCTGGATGAACGGGATCGGCGGCTGCCCCAACGTCGGCGGGATCTGCATCGCCTGCACCATGCCCGGGTTCCCCGACAAGTTCATGCCGTTCATGGACGAGCCCCCCGGCGCCAAGGTGTCGAGCAACGCCAGCGGCGCCTACGGCGCCGTGGTCCGCAAGCTCCGGTCGATCACCGCCAAGACCGTGGACAAGGAGCCCAAGTGGCGCCGCACCGGAGACAAGATCACCACCGGGTACCGGCCGCCGTGGTGAGCATCCGCCACACGTAATCCCCCACCCCGCTTCGTGCACCCCCACAGGACCCGACCGCGCAACGAAGGGCACGGCACAGACGATGGCACCGAAGACGAAGGCGGCCGGCGACGGCAGCGGCCTGGTGGAGATGGCCTGGGACCCGATCACCCGGATCGTGGGCAGCCTGGGCATCCACACGAAGATCGACTTCAAGCAGAAGCAGGTCGCGGAGTGCTACAGCACGTCGTCGGTCTTCCGTGGCTACAGCGTCTTCATGCGCGGCAAGGACCCCCGCGACGCCCACTTCATCACCAGCCGCATCTGCGGCATCTGCGGCGACAACCACGCCACCTGCTCGGTGTACACGCAGAACATGGCGTACGGCGTGAAGCCCCCGCACCTCGGCGAGTGGATCATCAACCTCGGCGAGTCGGCGGAGTACATGTTCGACCACAACATCTTCCAGGAGAACCTGGTCGGGGTCGACTACTGCGAAAAGATGGTCAAGGAGACCAACCCCGGCGTCCTCGAACTCGCCGAGCGCACCGAGGCCCCGCACGCCGCCGAGCACGGCTACCGCACGATCGCCGACATCATGCGCTCGCTCAACCCCCTGGAGGGCGAGTTCTACCGTGAGGCCCTCCAGGTCAGCCGCTACACACGCGAGATGTTCTGCCTGATGGAGGGCCGCCATGTGCACCCCTCCACGCTCTACCCGGGCGGCGTCGGCACCATCGCCTCCGTACAGCTGTTCACGGACTACCTCAGCCGTCTGATGAAGTACGTCGAGTTCATGAAGCGCGTCGTGCCCCTGCACGACGACCTGTTCGACTTCTTCTACGAGGCGCTGCCCGGCTACGAGGAGGTCGGCCGCCGCCGCGTGATGCTCGGCTGCTGGGGCGCCCTCAACGACCCCGAGTACTGCGACTTCACCTACGCCAACATGTCGGACTGGGGCCGGCGCATGTTCGTCACCCCCGGCATCGTCGTCGACGGCAAGCTCGTCACCAACGACCTCACCCAGATCAACCTCGGCATCCGCATCCTGCTGGGCAGCTCCTACTACGAGGACTGGCAGGGCCAGGAACAGTTCGTCACCCACGACCCGCTCGGCAACCCGGTGGACCCCCGCCACCCGTGGAACCAGCACACCATCCCCGCCCCGCAGAAGCGCGACTTCGACGACAAGTACAGCTGGGTCATGTCACCCCGCTGGTTCGACGGCAAGGACCACCTCGCCCTGGACACCGGCGGCGGCCCCATCGCCCGCCTCTGGTCGACGGCACTGTCCGGTCTCGTCGACATCGGGTACGTCAAGGCCACCGGCCACAGCGTCGTCATCAACCTGCCCCGCACCCTGACCAAGCCGGAGACCACCTTCGAGTGGAAGATCCCGCAGTGGTCCAACGCCCTGGAGCGCAACCGCGCCCGCACCTACTTCCAGGCGTACGCCGCCGCCGTCGCCCTGCACTGCGCGGAGCAGGGACTGGCGGAGGTCCGCGCCGGACGCACCCAGACCTGGGAGAAGTTCGAGGTCCCGGACGAGAGCATCGGCGTCGGCTTCACCGAGGCGGTCCGCGGCGTCCTCTCCCACCACATGGTGATCCGCGACGGCAAGATCGCCAACTACCACCCGTACCCGCCCACCCCCTGGAACGCCAGCACCCGGGACACCTTCGGCACACCGGGCCCGTACGAGGACGCCGTGCAGAACACCCCCATCTTCGAGGAGAACACCCCGGAGAACTTCAAGGGCATCGACATCATGCGCGCCGTGCGCAGCTTCGACCCCTGTCTGCCCTGTGGCGTCCACATGTACGTCGGAGGCGGCAAGACGGTGAAGTCGATGCACGTGCCCACCGGCCTGAGCGGACTGGGCGGATGAGCGCGGCGACGGCGGCGGCGCCGGTCGACGCGGAGCGGACCGGCCGCCGGATCGAGGAGGTGCTGGACCGACTGACCGCGAGCGGCGACCCGGCCGCCTCCCAGGCGGCGGAGGAACTCGTGCGGACCCTCATGGACTTCTACGGCGCGGGCCTGGCCCGCGTCCTCCACCTGCTGTCCTCCGCTCCGGGCCGAGCGACGGCGGCACTGCTCGGCGACGAACTGGTCGCGAGCCTGCTCGTCCTGCACGACCTGCACCCCGAGGACCGCGACACCCGCATCGCCCGGGCCCTCGACAGCGTCCGGGAGCACCGGCTGGAGGTCGTGGGCTTCGAGGAGCACAGCGGCACGCTGAGGGTGCGCAACCGGGCGGGCGGCGGGTGCGGTTGCGGCTCCGAAGCGGATGTCCGGCAGGCCGCCGAGGCGGCGCTCGCCTGCTTCGCGCCCGAGGTCGAGGCCGTGGAGGTGGAGACCACCCCGGCGGGGCCCACGCTCCTCCAGATCGGTACGGCACCGACGGGGGCCCGATGAGCACGACCACCCTAGGCCTGCGGAGGTTCCTCACCGAGCGTCCCCCGCGGCCGGAGCGGTGCGAACTGTGCGCGGTGGTGGTGCCCGAGGGCCACCGCCACCTGGTCGACACCGAGAAACGCGCCCTCGTCTGCGCCTGCGCCGGCTGTGCGCTGCTGATGGAACAGCCGGGCGCCGCCGCGGGCCGCTTCCGCACGGTCCCGGCCCGCTACCTCAGCGACCCGGCACATCGTCTGGACGAGAGCGCGTGGGACGCGCTGCAGATCCCGGTCGGCGTCGCCTTCCTCTTCCGCAACGCGGCGCTCGACCGGCTGGTCGCCCTCTACCCGAGCCCGGCCGGAGCCACCGAGAGCGAACTCGAACCGGCCACCTGGACCGAGGTCCTCGGCGGCAGCGGCCTCGCCGAACTCCTCGAACCGGACGTGGAGGCCCTGCTGCTGCGCCGCACCGACGGCCGCTGCGAGTGTCACCTCGTCCCGATCGACATCTGCTACGAACTCGTCGGCCGCATGCGCCTGTTGTGGCAGGGCTTCGACGGCGGCCCCGAAGCCCGCGCCGAACTGGACGCGTTCTTCGCGGACGTCGCCCGCCGCGCCCGTCCCGTCGACGAGGTGGGGCGTCCGTCGGACGAGGCGAGGCACCCGCTGGACGAGGCGAGGCACCCGTCGGGCGAGGCGAGGCACCCGTCGGGCGAGGTGGGGCACTCATGACGGAGCTCTCCTTCGCATGCACCGGCGTCCGCGCCGACCGGTACGCCGCCGGACCGACCCTCGTCTTCCGCCTGCGCGTCACCGCCGCCGACAACGCCCACGTGCACGCCATCGCCCTGCGCTGCCAGATCCGCATCGAACCCGCCCGCCGCACCTACGAGTCGGCCGAGGCCGACGGGCTGGTGGACCTCTTCGGCGAGCGCTCCCGCTGGGGCAGCACCCTCCAGCCGGTGCAGTTCGCCCAGGTCTCGCTGATGGTCCCGAGCTTCACCGGAGAGATCGAGGCCGACCTCGTCGTGCCCTGCACCTACGACCTGGACATCGCCGCCACCCGCTACCTCAGCGCCCTCACCGACGGCGAGGTCCCCCTGTTGATGCTCTTCTCCGGTACGGCCTTCACCGGCGCCGGCGGCTTCCGGGTCGAGCCGGTCCCCTGGGACCGCGAGGCGGCCTTCCGGATGCCGGTCACCACCTGGCGGGAGATGGTCGAGCAGCACTTCCCCGGCTGCGGCTGGATCCGGCTGCCCCGCGACACCATGGACGCCCTCCTCGCCTACCGCTCCCGGCACGCCCTGCCCTCCTGGGAAGCGACCCTCAAGGCCCTGCTCGACGCCAGCCGCGCCCCGGAGCCGCCCGCGAAAGACCCGTTCCGCGCGCTCACCGGCACCACCGGAAGGACCGACCCGTGACCATGACCGCGTTCGCCCCTGAGACCGAGGAGCGGTTCGCCGTCGCCCGGCAGGTGGCCGACGCCGTCCTCTTCGAGGGCTATGTGCTCTACCCCTACCGTGCCTCGGCGGCCAAGAACCGGCTGCGCTGGCAGTTCGGGGTGCTCGTGCCGCCCGGCTGGGGTGCCGACTCCGAGGAGCACGACTTCCAGCACACCGAATGCCTGATGGAACCGAAACAGGGCGCGACCCTCTCGGTCGAGGTGCGCTTCCTGCAGGCCCGCAGACGCACGGTGCAGCGGGCCCGCCCGGACGGCGGCTTCGACACGGTGCCCGAACTCCGTCTCGACGACCGGGTGTTGGTGCCCTGGGACGAGGGGAACGAGGAGCGCGTCGAGGTGGTCGCGCCGGTGGACGACCTCCTCGGCGACGGCGTCACCCATCCCTTCCACCGCCCCGCCCGGGAGGACACCGCACCGGTCCTGGACGCGGCCGGCCGCACCGTCGGCCGACTGGTCCGGCGGTACGAGGAGATCAGCGGGACGGTCCGGCTGTCCGCCCGCGAACTCGACGGCCCCTACCGGGCCCTGCGGCTGACCGCCGTCGTCGAGAACACCAGCGCCTGGATTCCGCCCGAGGGCCGTGGCGCCGACCGGGACGCGGCGCTGCCGCACTCCCTGGTGGCCACCCACCTCCTGATGGCCCTCAGCGCCGGGTCGTTCCTGTCGATGACCGATCCCCCCGAGTGGGCGAAGAGCGCGGCAGCCGCCTGCCGCAACCTGCACACCTGGCCCGTACTCGCCGGCGAACCCGGCCGCGCCGACCTCGTCCTGTCCTCGCCGATCATCCTCGGCGACCACCCCGCCATCGCCCCGGAGAGCCCGGGAGCGCTCTACGACGCCACCGAGATCGACGAGATCCTCGCGCTGCGCACCGCCGCCCTCACCGACGAGGAGAAACGCGAGGCCCGGGGCACCGACGAGCGGGCGGCCGCCGTGATCGAGCTTGCGGACTCGATGCCGCCCGAGGTCCTGGAACGTCTGCACGGGGCGGTGCGCGGTCTGCGCGAGGTGACCGGCCCGGGCCTCGCCGCCCCGGACGGCGGCTTCCCCGACGAGTACGGGGTGCGGCGGCCCGACACCCCCTGGTGGGACCCCGCGAGCGAGGCGGGCTTCGACCCGGCGCGGGACCGCGTGGTCGCGGACGGCCGGTCCGTGGGCAAGGGCAGCCGGGTCGAGTTGCAACCCGGCCTGCGGCACACAGACGCGCAGGACATCTTCCTGCGGGGCCGCACCGCGACGGTCGAGGCGGTGCTGCACGACGTCGACGGCGGCGTACACCTCGCGGTCACGGTCGACGGCGACCCGGGCGCCGACATCCGCCGCGAACAGGGACGGTTCCTGTACTTCCAGCCCGACGAGGTCACACCGCTGGAGGACGACGGATGAAGCTTCCCCCACCGGCCGGTGCGAGGACTCTCGTCGCGGGCATCGGCAACATCTTCCTCCGCGACGACGGCTTCGGCGTGGAGACCGCGCGCCGGCTCGCCGAGCGCGACCTGCCCGGACACATCGAGGTCGTGGACATCGGGGTGCGCGGGGTGCACCTCGCCTATCAGCTGCTGGACGGCTACGACACCCTCGTCCTCGTGGACGCCACGGCACGCGGTGAAGCCCCCGGCACGCTGTACGTGATCGAACACGACGTCGGCGGCGGGAGCCCTTCCCCCGGCACACCGCCGCTGGACGGTCACCGGATGACCCCCGACGCCGTCCTGGCGCTGCTGGACACCCTCTGCGCCGGGACCGGCGGCGAGCCACCACGCCGCGTCCTGGTCGTCGGATGCGAACCGGCCTCGGTGGACGAGGGCATCGGTCTCACCGCGCCGGTGTCCGACGCCGTACCGCAGGCCGTCCGGCTGATCGAGGAACTGCTGTGGAACGGGGAGCCGGGAGAGTCCGCGCCGCGGGCCACGGCCGGTGGGGCCTCGACGTGAGGAGCGACGGGATGAATGTCGACATGAGGAGAGACGGAATGAAGAAGATCGTCATTGGCGGGGCGGCCGTGGCCGCCCTGGTCGCCGTCGCCACCGAGGTGCTGCCCGACCTCAGGCGCTACCTGCGGATCCGACGGATGTGAACCGCGGGCGCCGGCGGCCGTGCCCCGCGGTTGCGTCGAACGGCGTACCTGCCGACCGGTGACGGCGCGCCGGGCCGTACGACCCGAGTGCGCGCGCCTGTAATGAACCCCGGCGGGAGGCAGGCGGCGGAAGGACGAGGACCCATGCACGAGATGTCCGTCGCGCTGGCCGTCGTCGACCAGGTCACGGAGGCCGCCGAACGGGTAGGCGGCATCACGGCGGTGCGATCGGTACGGCTCCAGGTGGGCGAACTCGCCGGCGTCGTACCCGACGCGCTGTCCTTCTGCTTCGAACTGGCCTGCGCCGGAACCCTGTTGGAAGGCGCCGAGCTGGTCACCCGCGCGGTGCCGGGGCGGGCCCGCTGCACGCCCTGCGCACACGAATGGGCCGTCGGCATGCCCCCGCGACTGACCTGCCCCACCTGCGGCGGGACACGTACCGAACTGCTCGCGGGCCGGGAGCTGCGGATCCTCGACGTGCACTGGGAGGACGGCAGTCCCGCGCAGGCGCCCACCCGCGAACCGATCTCCGAGGAGCGCTGAACCATGTGCCGTGTCGTCGACCTGCGCCAGGCCGTACTCGCGAAGAACGACGCGAGCGCCCACGACCTGCGCGCACACCTCGCGGCCCGAGGCACCGCCGTCGTCAACCTGCTGTCCAGCCCGGGCAGCGGCAAGACCGCGCTGCTGGAGCAGGAACTGCTGCGGGCACGCGAGCGGTCCGTTCCCGTCGCGGCCCTGAGCGCCGATCTCGCCACCGAGAACGACGCGGTGCGTCTGGCACGTTCCGGCGTCCCGGTCAAACAGGTGCTCACCGACGGACTCTGCCATCTGGAGGCGGGGATGCTCGCCGGGCACCTCGACGGATGGCTCCCCGACGACATCCGGCTGCTGTTCGTGGAGAACGTCGGCAACCTCGTCTGTCCGGCCTCCTACGACCTGGGGGAGACGCTGAGGGTCGCTCTCGCCTCCGTGACGGAGGGCGAGGACAAGCCGCTCAAGTACCCCACCGCCTTCGGCCTCGCCCACCTGGTCGTGATCACCAAGACCGACATCGCGGAAGCCGTCGAGTTCGACGAGCTCGCCTTCCGCGCCAACCTGGAGCAGGTCAACCCCGGCGTCGAGGTGATCCTGACCTCGGCACGCCAGGGGAGGGGGATCGGCGCACTGCTCGACCGGGCCATGGCAGCCGCGGACGGCGCCCCCGTCCACTCGCCCGTCATGGCCACGCAACCCCATCACCACGGTCACACCCACGCACACCCCGAGGCCACCGGCGCCATGGCCCACACCCACTCGTGAGCGCTCCGCAGGCCCCGGCCGCCGTCGCCGAGGACACTCCGCTACGCCGCCGCGTCACCGTACGGGGAGTGGTGCAGGGCGTCGGCTTCCGGCCCTACCTGTACGGTCTCGCCACCGAACTCGCCCTGGTGGGCCATGTGACCAACACCCCGGAGGGGGTCGTCGTGGAGGTCGAGGGCGCCGCCTCGGCCGTCGCCGGGTTCTGCGACCGGATCGCCGCCCAGGCACCCCCGTTGGCCCGCGTCGAGTCCGTCGACCACAGAGAGGTGCCTTCGGCCGGCGGGACCGCCTTCACCATCCTCGCCTCCCAAAGCGACGGCCCGGCCCGCACCCTGGTCTCCCCGGACACGGCCACCTGCGCCGACTGCCTCGCCGAGCTGGCGGACCCGACGGACCGGCGCTACCGCCACCCGTTCGTCAACTGCACCCACTGCGGCCCCCGTTTCACGATCGTCACCGGCGTGCCGTACGACCGCGCCCACACCACCATGGCCGGCTTCGCGATGTGCCCCGACTGCGCCCGGGAGTACGCCGATCCGGCCGACCGCCGTTTCCACGCGCAGCCGGTCGCCTGCCCGGCCTGCGGGCCACGGCTGCGGTTGGTCGTCGCCCAGGAGACAGGGCTCAGGAGCGCCGACGCGGCGGACCCGGTGAGCCGGGCGCGTGATCTGCTGACCCGGGGCGCGATCCTCGCGGTGAAGGGCCTGGGCGGCTACCACCTGGCCTGCGACGCCTCGAACCAAGAGACGGTCGCCCTCCTGCGGCGCCGGAAGGCGCGCGGGGACAAGCCGTTCGCCGTCATGGCCAGGACCGCCGACGACGTCCGGCACCTCGTCCGGCTGGGCCCCGAGGAGCGGAGCCTGCTCGAAGACCGGGCCAGGCCGGTCGTCCTGATGAGGCGGCGCCCGCACCCGTCGTACGCCGCCGGGGGCCCGCGGCCCGCCGAGGCCGTCGCACCCGGCAGCCCGGACCTCGGCGTGATGCTGCCGTACACGCCCCTGCACCAGCTGCTGTTCGGTCTGCCCGGCGATGTGGAGGGGCCCCGGCTGCTCGTCATGACCAGCGGGAACCTCTCCGGTGAGCCGATCGTCACCGACGACGCCGAGGCCCTGGAGAGGCTCGCGCATCTGGCCGACGCCTGGCTCACGCACGACCGGCCGATCCACGTCCCGTGCGACGACTCCGTGGTCCGGGTCTGCGACGGGGAACCGCTGGTGATCCGCCGCTCCCGTGGCTACGCCCCCCTGCCGCTGTCTCTCCCGCTGTCCGTGCGGCCGGCCCTCGCCGTCGGCGGAGACCTGAAGAACACCTTCTGCCTGGGGGCGGGCCGCCGCGCCTGGTTGTCGGCGCACATCGGCGACATGGACGACGTCGGCACGCAGCGGGCCTTCGAGCGCGTGGCGGGGCAACTGCAGTCCCTCACGGGCGTGCGGCCGGAGACCCTGGTGTCCGACCGGCATCCCGGCTACCGCTCCGTCCGATGGGCCGACCGGAACGCGGCGCATCGGCCCGTCGTGCGGGTACAGCACCATCACGCGCACATCGCCGCCGCGATGGCCGAGCACGGGCTCGACGGCACGCGGCCGGTGATCGGCGTCGCCTTCGACGGCACGGGCCACGGCGACGACGGCGCCGTGTGGGGCGGGGAGTTCCTGCTCGCCGACTACGACCGCTTCACCCGGTTCGGGCACCTCGCGTACGTCCCGCTGCCCGGCGGCGACGCCGCGGTGCGTCGCCCGTACCGCATGGCGCTCGCCCATCTCCGGGCGGCCGGGATCGAATGGTCCGACCACCTCCCCTGTACCGCCGCCTGCCCGCCCGACGAACTGCGCCTGCTGGAGCGGCAGTTGGAGCGCGGCCTGAACTGTGTTCCCACGTCCAGCATGGGCCGGCTCTTCGACGCCGTGTCCTCGCTCGCCGGTGTGCGCCACCGCGCCGGATACGAGGCACAGGCCGCCGTCGAGCTGGAGGGCGCGGCTCTGTGCGCACCCGTCGAGGACAGCATCGCGTATGCCTTCGCCCTGCACGAGTCGGAGGAGAACGGGGGCGTCGTCGTGCGGGCCGATCCGGCACCCGCGCTCGCGGCCGTCGTCCGAGACCTGCGTGAGGGCGTCGAGCCGGCCCTGGTCGCGGCGCGCTTCCACCGGGGCGTGACCGGCCTGGTGCGCCGGATGTGCGGACGAGCGCGGGAGCGGCACGGGCTGGACACGGTCGCCCTGACGGGAGGCGTGTTCGCCAACGCACTGCTCTCCTCCGCCTGCGCCGCCACCCTGCGCGAGGACGGCTTCACGGTCCTGCGGCACCACCTGGTGCCGCCGGGCGACGGCGGCCTGGCGCTGGGCCAGTTGATGGTGGCCGCCCGGGCCACTCCCGTTCCCACCGGCTGAGCGACGCGACCCACAGCGAGGAGAGGCCAATGTGCCTGGCGGTACCCGGCAGAGTGCTGGACATCGAGGAACGGGACGGCACCCGGATGGCAACCGTCGACTTCGGCGGCGTGGTCAAGGAGGTGTGCCTGGAGTATCTGCCCGACCTCCAGGTCGGCGAGTACGCCATCGTCCACGTCGGGTTCGCCCTGCAACGGCTGGACGAGGAGTCGGCGCGGCAGACGCTCGAACTCTTCGCCGAACTCGGCATGCTGCAGGAGGAGTTCGGCGACCCCTGGGAGATGGCGGCGGTGGAGGCGGGCGTGGACCCGGTGGAAGAGGTGCGCGACAAGTGAAGTACATCGACGAGTTCCAGGACCCGGAGCTGGCACGTCGGCTCCTCGACGACATCCACGTCACGGTCACCAGGCCGTGGGCCCTGATGGAGGTGTGCGGAGGGCAGACACACAGCATCATCCGGCACGGCATCGACCAACTCCTCCCGGACCAGGTCGAGTTGATCCACGGGCCGGGCTGCCCGGTGTGCGTGACCCCGCTGGAGGTCATCGACAAGGCGCTGGAGATCGCCTCCCGACCGGAGGTGATCTTCTGCTCCTTCGGTGACATGCTGCGGGTGCCGGGCACGGGACGGGACCTGTTCCAGGTCCGCGGCGAAGGCGGTGACGTGCGCGTCGTCTACTCCCCGCTCGACGCGCTGCGGATCGCCCAGCAGAACCCGGACCGCGAGGTGGTGTTCTTCGGCATCGGCTTCGAGACGACCGCACCTCCCAACGCCATGACGGTCCATCAGGCCCGGAAGCTGGGCATCCCCAACTTCAGCATGCTGGTGTCCCACGTCCGCGTACCGCCGGCCATCGAGGCGATCATGTCCTCGCCGAGCTGCCGTGTGCAGGGCTTCCTGGCGGCCGGGCACGTCTGCAGCGTGATGGGCGTGGGGGAGTACCCGGAACTGGCCGAGCGCTTCCGCGTCCCGATCGTCGTGACGGGCTTCGAGCCCCTGGACATCCTCGAAGGCGTACGACGGGCCGTCCGCCAACTGGAACGCGGGGAGCACACCGTCGACAACGCCTACGCCCGCGCCGTGCGCCCGGAGGGCAACCCGGCCGCCCGGGCCATGCTGGAGGACGTCTTCGAGGTCACCGACCGTGCCTGGCGCGGCATCGGGGTGATCCCGGACAGCGGTTGGCGGCTGTCGCCGAAGTACCGCGACCACGACGCCGAGCACCGCTTCCCGGTCGGTGGAATCCGGACGGCCGAACCTGCGGAGTGCCGCAGCGGAGAGGTCCTGCAAGGGCTGCTGAAGCCGCACGAGTGCGAGGCCTTCGGCACCCTGTGCACCCCGCGCACTCCGCTGGGAGCCACCATGGTCTCCAGCGAGGGCGCCTGCGCGGCGTACTACCTCTACCGGCGGCTGGACATGCCCACCACCACGACGGCCCGGGAGGCGAGCCCCGTTGTCTGACACCACCGATCTCCCCGGCCCCGCCCTGGACATCGAGGCCTGGACATGTCCGGCACCGGTACGCGACCTGCCACGAGTCGTCATGGGCCACGGCGGCGGTGGAGCCCTCTCCGCCGAACTGGTCCGGCAGATCTTCGCCCCGGCGTTCGGCGGCGTGGTGCTCGCCCAGATGGGTGATGCCGCCGTCCTCTCCCTGGGCGGAGCCCGGCTGGCCTTCTCCACCGACTCCTACGTGGTGCGGCCCCTGTTCTTCCCCGGCGGCAGCATCGGCGACCTGGCGGTCAATGGCACCGTCAACGACCTGGCCATGAGCGGCGCCCGCGCCGCCTACCTCTCCTGCGGGTTCATCCTGGAGGAGGGCGTCGAGCTGGACGTGGTCACGCGGGTGTCCGAGGCGCTGGGGGTGGCCGCGCGCACCGCCGGTGTGGAGGTGGCCACCGGTGACACCAAGGTGGTGGAGTCCGGCCACGGCGACGGGATCTTCATCAACACCGCGGGCATCGGACTCGTCCCGGCGGGCGTCGACCTGCGTCCTCAGCGGGTGGTCCCCGGGGACGTCGTGATCGTCAGCGGCGCCATCGGTGTCCACGGCGTGGCGATCATGAGTGTGCGTGAGGGCCTGGAGTTCGGAGTGGAGATCAACAGCGACTGCGCGGCGCTCGGCGGCCTGGTCGACGCCATGCTCGCCGTCACCCCCGACCTGCACGTCCTGCGCGACCCCACCCGAGGCGGCCTCGCGGCCTCCCTCAACGAGATCGCGGAGGCCTCCGGCACCGGGGTGGTCATCCGGGAACGAGATGTCCCCGTCCCGCCGGCCGTGGCCAACGCCTGCGCCATCCTCGGGCTGGACCCCATGTACATCGCCAACGAGGGCAAGCTGGTCGCCTTCGTCCCGCGCGAGCACGCCGACGCCGTCCTGGAGGCGATGCGGGCCCATCCCCTGGGCGCGGACTCCGTGATCATCGGTGAGGCCGTCGAGGCTCATCCCGGCATGGTCGTGGCCAGGACCGGCCTGGGGGGCACGCGGGTGGTCGATCTGCCGCTCGGGGAGCAGCTACCGCGCATCTGCTGACACGGCCTCGCGCGTCGCCCGCGCATCTGCTGACTCGGCCACGCGCGTCGCCCGTCGATCTGTCGATACGGCCTCGCGCGTCGCCGCCCGAGGGCACCCGCCGCCCCCGAGCCGAACGGACGCTAACCGTGATGGTCCTCCGGTGGCGGGTCCTGAGGGTCCACGCCGGTCTTGGCGGCGGCGTCCTTGGTGCCGCTCGGGCGCTGGGAGCGGCCCTTGCGCCCGGTGTCGCGCCTGCCCTTCTCGTCCGCGTGGCCGTACTCCTCGCCGCGTGCCCCCTGGCTCCTCGCCGTCTCACCCGGAACGGACTTCGTCTCCTCCGCGGCCTTCGTCCGGCCCCGGCCCCTCTCGCCCGCGTGTTCGGCATGGAAGGAGCGGTGGGCGCTCGGGTTGTCCTGCTGACGGGTCTCGTCCACATCGGGCGCCCAGCCGTGGTGCTCGGTGCCCTGGTGACGGCTCGGGCCCTTTCCGTGCGGTGGCTCGGACGAACGTGGTTTCTTCGGCATGGTCCGACCTGCCTGTTCATGGGATCGGGGACGCGGCTCATGAGTCACCGCGACGAGTCAATTGTCCCTTATTGCAATATTTCAGGCATATTGGTGCACCCTTTGGGGCGATCCTTTCGGGACCTCCTGCGGGGCGATGCCGTGCCGGAGACGGCGAGGACGGACAGGAGGACGAGGGCGGCGGCCGGGGCGAGCACGGTCCAGGGGGCCAGTTCCACGTACGGCTGGTTCTCCGAGAGCAGGCGGCCCCACTCCGGGGTGGGCGGCTGTTCGCCCAGGCCGAGGAAGCCGAGGGAGGCCAGGACGAGGACCGTGGTGGGCAGCCGTAGCAGGGCGTTGCGCACCAGGGCGGGCAGGACCGCGGGCAGCAGGTGGTGGCGCAGGAGGTAGGAGGAGCCCGCGCCGAAGGAGATCGACGCGAGCATGTGGCCGCTGGCCCGTTCCTGTTCGAGCAGGGCGGCCGTCTGGGCGGCGTACGGGGTCCAGGCGACCAGACACACCGCGCACGCGGCGCCCCAGACGGACGGTCCGGTCACCGCGGTCGTGAGCAGTCCGGCGAGGACGGCCGGCAGCGTGGACACCACTTCGGTCAGGCCCGCACCCACCTGGGTCGCCATGCCGATCAGCAGTCCGAGGAGGGCGCTGACCGTCGTCACCGCGAGAGCCACGGCGGCCGTGCGCAGGGCTCCGTGGCCCAGCCGGGCCAGCAGGTCACGGCCGAGCGAGTCGGTGCCCAGCGGATGCGCGACGGACGGCGGGAGCAGCCGGGCCGTCGTATCCACGTGCAGGGGATCGCGCAGGAGGCCCGCCACGACGAGGATGAGCAGGGCGAGGGCGCAGAGACCGATGACCCAGGGCAGGGAGCGGGGCCGTGGCAGGGCGGGCGGGTGCAGAGCGGGCAGGGCACCGTCCCGCAGGGCCGGCCCGAGCAGTGCGCGACGCAGTGCCTGGATCAGGAGGCCGGCGCAGACGCCCAGCAGGACCAGGGCCAGCGTCGCCGTCTGTAGCGGCGGCAGGTCCTGGGCGATGGCGGCCTCCAGCGCGAGACGGCCGAGGCCCGGGATGTTGAAGATCTTCTCCACCGCGACCGCCCCGCCGACCAGGGCGACGACGGTGGGCAGGAGTTGCGGGAGCACCCCGGACAGCGCGCGGCGCAGCGCGGTGCGCGCGATACGGCCGGGTGGGAGGCCGAAGGCGCGCCAGGTCCGGGCCCAGGACTCGTGGAAGGCGGCGGGCAGGGACTGGTCGAGCAACCCGCCGATCATCGCCCCGGAGGGCACCCCGAGGGCGAGCGAGGGCAGCACCATCGACTGCGGTCCCGTCCAGCCCTGGGAGGGGAACCAGCCCAGCCACACCCCGCACACCGTCGCCAGCAGCGAGGCGAGCAGGAACTTGGGCAGTGAGGCGAGGACGGCCGCCCCGGCGCCGGCCTTCCCCTGCCGCAGCCGGCGCCGGGAGCCCAGATGGAGCGTGCGGGCGCAGATCAGTGCGGCGACCGCGACCGTGACCAGCAGAGCGCCCAGCATCAGTGTGAGGGAGACCGCGAAGGCCGTCGTCACCTGGGGCAGGACCGGTTCGCCCGACACCCAGGAGGTGCCCGCGTCCCCGCGTACGAGACCCTCCAGCCATCGTGCGAGATGGGCGAACGGCCCCTCGTCGAGGCCCAGTTGCTCACGTACGGCGGTGATCTGGGCCGGAGTCGGGTCCTGGTCGGCCGAGCGGGCGCGCAGGACGGTCAGCGCGGGATCGGTGCCGGACAGCCAGGGCAGGAAGGCGACGGCCGTCAGCAGCGTGGTCCCGGCGACGAGGCGTCCGGCCCCCGCACGCCACCGGGTCGGCCGACCGTCGGCGCCGGCCGACGACGAGGTGCTCACCTGCGGCTACTTCAGACGGGTGGCGACGTCGACCAGGGAGCGCTCGCGGGGGTCGAGGAGGACGCCCTCGACGTTGTCGGCGATGCCCTGGACGACCTTCTCGTGGACCAGTGGGATCACGGCGTCGGTGCGCAGGATCTCCGCCTCGGCCCGCATGATCTTCTTCTGCCGCTCGGCCGTGTCGCCTTCCTCGGCGGCGGACTTGATGGCCTCGTCGACCTTCGCGTCCTTCAGACCGGCGATGTTGTAGACGCCGTCGCCGGTGTAGTCGCTGGCGAGGTAGCCCACCGCGTCACCGGTGTCGAGGAGGGTGACCCGGGAGAAGACGAGCGCGTCGTACTTGCCCGCGAGGAGGTCGGCCTCCATCTGCGTGTACTCGCGTACGTCCTGCTTCACGGTGAACCCGGCCTTCTCCAGCTGCTGTTGCAGGACGGTCGCGGCCTCGGGGAGTTCGGCGCGGTTGGTGTAGGTGGCCAGACGGAGGGTCTTGCCCTTCGTCTCCGACTTCACCTGCGCGGTGGTCGCGGCCTTCGCCCGGCCGGTCACCTCGACACGCTGCTCGGCGGCCCAGGGGACGGCCGGCCCGAACAGGCCCTGCGCGGGGTCGGCGTAGCCGCCGAAGACGGAGTCGACGAGGACGTCGCCGTCCACGGCCTCGCGGGCGGCCGACCGCAGTCCGGCGTCGGTGAACAGACCGCTGGCGGTGTTGAGGATGAGGCTGTCGGTGCGCACGGAGGGCACCTCGTGGCGGGTGCTCTCGTCGAGCAGCTTCGCCTGGGCGGTGGGGATCCACTCGGCGATGTCGACGTCGCCGCCGCGCAGGGCGTTGGCACGGGCGGTTCCGTCGGCTATCCAACTGACGTCGATGCCGGACGCCTTGGCCTCGCCGCCCCAGTAGCCGTCGTAGCGATTGAGCGTGGCCTTGGTCTTCCCGGTGAGCTTGGTGATCTCGAAGGGGCCGCTGCCAGTGCCGACCGGGCTGACGGTGCCGTCCTTCGCGTACGCCTTCGGGGAGAGGATGCCGAGGGCGGGGCTGGCGAGCCGCAGCGGGAGCACCGGGTCGGCGCTCTTGGTGGTGATCGTGACGGTGTCGGCGTCGTCGACCTTCGCGGTCAGCGTGACATCGCTGAGGACGCGGGGCTTGGTCTCGGCCTCGTTCGCGTGGTCGAGGGCGTTCACGACCGACTCGGCGGTGACTTCGGCGCCGTCCTGGAAGGTGGCTTCGCGCAGCTCGAACACCCAGGTCGTGGCGTTCTTCTGGGTCCAGGACTTCGCCAGGGCGGGTGCGGCGACACCCTCCTTGTCCAGCGCGGTGAGGCCCTCGGCCACGGAGAGCTTGCTGAGCACGGTGGCGTCGTTGCTGTACGGGGACAGGGCCTGCACCGGCGGCACCGCGAGGGCGACCCTCAGCCGGCCCCCCGATCCCGCGTCGCCACTCGTGCCCGAGCCGTTCTCGCTCGACGCGAAACAGCCGACCAGCAAGGGGCTGAGAGCGAGCGCCGCGAAGAGGCCGCGGGAGGTGGTGCGCATGGTGGGGTCCTGTCGTACGGGGCTGGG
Organism: Streptomyces sp. NPDC002787; assembly: GCF_053592095.1. Taxonomy (NCBI): domain Bacteria; kingdom Bacillati; phylum Actinomycetota; class Actinomycetes; order Kitasatosporales; family Streptomycetaceae; genus Streptomyces; species Streptomyces sp. NPDC002787. The sequence goes on from NZ_JBSFVC010000010.1 coordinate 249,092, forward strand.
GCGGCCCCCGCTCGACCGAAGCCCGCGAAGGCCTGGCCAGCATATAAGGCTAGCCTTACCGAATCACCACGGGGCTTGAAACCTGAATTGGTGGGCCCGCCCGCAGAGTCGCGGACTTCGCCGTGGGCGCCCTGACCCCTGACCAGGTCGCGTGTGGGGCTACCGCGTGCCGCAGTAACCCCACGACAGCAAGGACGCGCCGGCGGGCGCGATCACGGCCCGCCGCACGCGCAACCGGCCGAACGAGGACGGGATCGAGATCTCCCTCCCGTACGCCGACTACTACCTGCTCGACTCGACGGCATCCTGCGCGTGCTCCGGCCGCGGGACGTCAACCCGCGAGGGAGTCCAACTGCCCGCCGCCGGGCGCAGATCCCACAGATCACCGCCCGGCGGCGCTTGGAGCAGCGGCACCGCTCCGCGCGCCCGCGCGTCCCCCGCGTCGGCAGCCGCGTGAACGACGTCGGTCGCCGCGTACCGGAGGAACCCGAGCTCCGGATGTGGCCAGGTCTCCGCCCCGGTCGCGGCGGGCAGCAGATAGTCCACGGCCTTGAACAGACTCTGCCCGTCCGGGCCCCGGTACGCCCACAGGTTCACGCCGACGTGCCGGCCGACGGCCGCGAGCCGGGTGTGGGCGACCAGGGTGAAGGTCGAGTAGTGCCAACTCCTGGTGCGCGCCAGTTCCTTCGGCTGGCTGCCGTCGGACGCGATCTGCGGCGCGATGCGCGCGCTCCGGGCGTTCAGAACCGTGCGACGGGCCAGGTCCTTGTCACCGGTCGCGTAGGCGAGCGCGGCGAGCTGCATGTCGTAGAAGGTGCCGTGGTTGTTGGTCGCGGCGGCCTCCTCCTCACCGAAGTCGCTGTTCCTGAGCCAGTGCAGGAAGTCGGTGTTCCATTTCGCCATGCCGGCGCGATCAGTCCCGGTCCAGCCCGGGGCGCCGGTGTCCAGCAGAGCGAGCGCGTCGAGGACGCTGGTGAAGGACTGGGAGAAGTCAATGATGCCGATGGCGCGGCCGTCGTACTTGCAGGGGATGAACTGCGCGTGGTTCAGGTGCGGGTTCATCCTCGTGGCCGGATCGAGGAACCAGGTGCGCAGAACCTGTCCGGCCTTCTCCGCGTACCGCCTCTGGTCGGTGTAGTACCAGGCGAGGGAGAGGTCGTACGCGGCGTCGAAGGTCTTCTCGACGTCCTGCCGGTCGGTGCCCGAGTCGACCTCGGGGTTGCGCTCGCCGTCGCGTTGGACGTACGGGCAGCCCCACGGGTTGTCGGCGGTCGGCGGCCGGGAGGGCCACCAGTACGGGGCCTGGCTGAGGTAGTCGTGGACGTCGCCACCGGGCGCGGGCCTCGGCTTGTCGACGACCGTCCAGGGGCCCTGGCCCAGCCAGTCGTCGGCGCGTTCCGTCAATGCCTTCAGGGCTTGGCGCAGTTGGCGGTCGCCGCGCTGCAGACGGAGCTTGGTCTGGTGCAGACGGGTGCCGTCCAGTACGGCGGTGTGCGGGACCTTGGACGCGGCGTGTGCGGTCATCCGCGCCGACGCGGCGGGGACGGCGCCGGCGGCGAACGCGGCGAGAGCCACCAGGAGGACGCCCAGGCGTGAGAGTGCGCTCATGGATCCACTCCGTTCGTGTGGGTGAACGTGCGGTGTGGTGCTCCGTGCGCTACAGCGCGCGCTGCGCGGCGTGCAGGTTCCGCGGCCGTACCGCGTGCGGGCTGCCGTACAGCTCCAGGCGCGTACGCAGATCTCCCGTGAAGTCCGGGACGTCGATCTGGTCGAACTCCCTGACCTCGTCGATGCCGACGGTGGCGGAGTACGGTGCCAGGCCGTCGATCTTGACCAGGCCCGCTCGGGAGTTGGTGACGCGGATGTTCCAGTGGGTGAAGCGGGCCCCGAACAGGGGGCCGGCGCTCGCGTCACCACCGTGGCGGCCGTTGTTGTTCAGGGTGATGTCGGTGCGGACGTTGGCGAAGGGCAGGCCGCGGTGGCTGTCGAAGGTGCCCATCCGCATGTCGCCGCGGGACCAGACGTTGTACGAGGACAGCCCCTCGACGTTGATGCCGTGCAGTTGGGTGCCGGAGGGTGTGGGGCTGGTGCGCTCCTCGATCGTGAAGTCCTCGATGAGGTTGTCGTGCGATCCCTCGCGGCAGAAGTAGGGGTGATGGGAGCCGCGGCCGGTGACACGTGTCCGTCGCAGGGTGCACGCGGAGGAGGACACGAGACCGAAGCCGTTGTCGACGTGGCGGACCGTCACGTCGTCCACCCAGCAGTCGTACGCGCACTGCAGGACGACCCCGTTGTGGCCCTTGTCCAGCAGATGCGGCTGCTGGGGAGTCTCCGTCGCCTCCAGGGTCAGGCCCTCCACCCCCGCGCCTGTCAACTCCGGGACGTGCGTGGTGAGTTGAGGCGTCCATTCCGGCCGTACGTCGAGCGGGAGCGGGCGTTCGAGGGTGACCTTCCGGCCCCGGACCCGGACGACACGGACGGGCCACTCGTAGGGGACGTACGACGTCAGTTTCGTCTTGTCGTCCCAGGAGTAGGCCTCCGGGCCGGGGCCACCGCCGCACATGTGCTCGAGGAGGGTGTGGTCCGCGTCGTCGGCGAGCCGGAGGAGCACCAGGGCGCCGGGGCGCAGCGACGAGGGGTCCGTCACCGTGATGGTCCATGCGCCCCGCCGGGCCGGATCGACCGCCGTGAGTGCACGCCACTCGTCGCGCCGGTTGCCCGTCCAGCCCTCGAAGGGCCACGCCTTCGCCCTGATCGCGGCGACTAGAGAGGCCCAGCGGGCCCTGGGGGCCAGCCAGATCAGGCCGCCCGCCCACGACCAGCCCGACTTGTCGCCGCCGTAGCGGGAGCCGTACACCCCGATCAGCTCGGTGAGGCTCTTCGTCGCGTACAGCGTCGTACGGCGGCTGCCGGCGCCCCTGAGGATCACGTTCGAGCGATCCAGACGGATCACGTCGTCGATCCGGAACGTGCCGGGCGGGATGGTGACCGTGCCACCGCCTGCCCTGCCGGCTGCGGCGATGGCAAGGTTGATCGCGGGTGCGGAGTCGGTCGTGCCGTCCGGCACGGCGCCGAAGTCGCGTACGTCGGCGACAGCCGGGCGGCGGGGGAGCCGGACCGCCCCGCCCCGGCAACCCGCTCGGCCGATGTACGGGATCTGCGGGTGCGTGAAGGGGGTGCGCTGGAACTCCCGCCACAGGAGTGGAGTGCCGGACGGCGGCCGTGTACCCGCCGGGTCGGCTGCTGCCGCCGCGGCCGCCGCCGTACCGGAGCCGACCGCTACGACGATGGCGCTTCCCAGGAGAGCCCGTCTGGTCATGCCCATGACATTCGGGCCGTCATTGGTGGCTGTATGTGCGTCTCTCATGCCCGTTCGCCCTTCCCATGGTCTTTCATGGATGTGAACGACGTTCAGATGTGCGCTGAGCGGTGAGCATGCCACGACGTTCTTGAGCGCGAAAGGGCTCGTGCGGCGTTCATTGGTTTGGACCTTTGTGGCGGGTGTGCCATCGCCGGGTCAGATGGCTGAGCCACCGCGACTCTGCCCCTTCATGACGAAAGCCAGGGCCGGGACGCGGTCGGTGGCGAAGAGTCACCTGATGTGCGTCGCGGGCCCTGGCTGATGCGCTGATCAGGGCATGGTCAGCTGACGGGCAACCCCCAGCGGGGTGCGTCCGCGTTCGGGCGTACGGGCCTGATGGTCAGGTCGGGCCGGTCGCCCTTGGGGATGATCAGCGCCGAACCGCCTTTGCCCAAGGGGACTTGGATCGCGCCGTCGTCGGCGGCGGAGTAACGGAGAGGGCGCCCTCGCCCGTCCCGTACATCGATCGGTCCCACGATCCCGTGCCGTACGACACAGGGGGCGCCCGCCTCGCTGACCAGTCGTACCCAGCGCGTGGTGCCACCCCGGCGGTGCGCACTGAGCAGAAAGGCGCCCTGTGTGCGGAAGTTGTGGACCGTCAGATCGGCCCACGAGGCGGGCAGGGCGGGGAAGACCCTGATGATGTCGCCCCACGACTGGCACACCATGTCGTGCAGTGACTGGGCCGCGGACAGAGGTGTTTCGATCACCGGCCCCGACTCCTGGTACATGGTGTTGGGCTTGATGAACCGGGTCATCAGCTCGCCTAGGTACCGCAGCGCGTCCTCGCCCTTGCCGAGCAGCGCGGACACCGAGGCGGCGCCCGTGAAGGTGTATCCCTGGAGGGCGCCCTCGAAGCCCACCCAGTGCGCCAACGACTTCTCGATGAGGGCGCGTTCCTCGGCGGTGCGGCCGGTCACCTCGTGCAGGGGGTAGACCGCGAGCAGATGGGAGTAGTGACGGTGGGACTTCGCGAAGGGGATGTCCGCGCCGATCATGAAGCCGTTCGCGTCCGTCGGGTACGGCACGCGCTTGGTGAGAACCTCGCGCCAGCGGGGCGCCGCCGCGTCGTCGATGCCGAGGAGCTCGGCCGATTCGAGAAGGGTGCGGCACCCCCAAGTAAGGAGCATCAGGTCGTAGTTGCAGTCGCGTGAGTTGCCGCCGTACTCGGGGGAGAAGGTGGCGGGCAGATGCAGTCGGCCGTCCGGGCCGGCCTCCAGGAAGTGCAGGTAGTAGTTGATCGCCCCGCGCAGGAGCGGGAACAGGACGTCCCGGAGGATCCGCTTGTCCATCGTGTGCCGGTAGCTGAGCCAGACGTTGTGCAACGCCCAGGTCAGGTTGCCGACTTCGGGGGTCGGCGGGTCCTGGCCGGGGATGCCGACGCCGTAACCCATCAGGGCGCTGGCCGCGCCGTTGACGAGGCTGGGGTCGGTGGTGCGGGGAATGCCGAGCGAGTCGGCGCGGTACGGTGCCGGCACCTCCTTGGCGAGGGTTTCCCGGAACTCGCTCAACGCCCGGGTGATCGCGTCGAGTTCGAGGTGGTTGGAGCCGTGGATGAGCCAGTACTCCAGCTGCGCGTTGAGGTTCCACCAGGTGTTGGGCCACGGTGTGGGCTCCAGCCAAGGGCCGCACGTCGCCATCACCGGGGCGTCGCGGCGGGCGGCGGAGGCGGTCTTGTACAGCTGGATCCAGTAGAAGCGCTGGATACGGGCGTCGGGGACGGACAGGAAACTCTTGCGGTAGTAGGCGCGCCACCATGCGCGGTGGGGTGCGGCCAGGGTCGAGTAGGGCAGTCGGTCCGCGGCGCGGACCGCCGCGAGGGCCCGGCCGAGGGCCGTGGTCCGTGGATGCGAGTGCGCGACGTGCGCGTACAGCGTCCGCGTGCGGCCCCTGGTCCGCTCCCGCCACGCGGTGACGTGCTGCCCGCCGGCGAGCAGCGGCTGTACGGCGGCGGTCACTCCGTCGTGGTCGGCGACCTCGGCGGGCGGGTTGCCCTGGTAGCCCTCGGGCAGTGGCTTGAAATCGGCCCGCGGACTGACCGCGTCCGCCGGGCGGAACACCCAGCGGAAGTCCCGCTCGCCCTTGCTCGGCGTCACTTCCACGGCGAGGAGCGAACGGTCGTTGTGGACGATCGCGCGCAGGGAGAGCGTGCCCCGTTCCGTGGTGATCGTGCCGGTCAACTCGGCGTCATGCAGGGACAGTCGCCAGTCCAGACCCGTGATCGCGCCCACCGGCTCCAGCGTGAAGTGTCCGATCGGCAGTCGGGCCAGGCCGAACAGGGAGCCGAACTCCGGCCGGTGGTCCTGCACTTCGGAGTGCTGGACGTTGAAGCGTACGGCCGTCGACGCGGCGCCCGGCTCGGCGTAGATCCCGGAGCCGAGGAAGCCGTTGCCGAGGTACGGGCCCTCGTACCAGGTCGTCGGCATCCGCTGCCAGACCAGGTCGGCGTCGTCGAGGACGGTGCGCCAGGGGTCGAGCGGGTTCGCGGCGGTCCCGGTTCCGGTCCCGGTCATGGTCTCGGCCTCGGCCGGGGTGGCCGCGGTGGCCTGCGTGGGCAGACCTGAAGCCAGTAGTGCGCCGCCGAGGGCGGATCCGGTCGCGAGGACGGTACGTCTGGACGGATCGGGCGCGGAGGGAGAGGGCATGGTGCCTCCAAACAGGCTCACGCGAGTCATCGGAGCTATACCGCGATGAAACATAGGGATGGGGTGAGCCTGCGTCAATGAGGGGGTATTGGGAAGATATAGCTCCGATGTATAGACTGCCGTGCGCCAGGGCTCACGCTGGTTCGGCTGCGGGCTGCGGGCTGCGGGCTGCGGGCTGCGGGCTGCGGGCAGGGGGCGCAGGGGGCGTGCGGGCTCACCCTCCCCGCATCCACGCCCGGGTGCCGAACGAGGCGCACGCCCGCGAGGCCACGGCGGCCGCACCCCGCAGGGCCTCGACGAAGCCTTGTGACGTCAAGGCCCCCTGTAGCGCGAGGCGATGGGCGAGGGCCCCGTGCAGGACGTCCCCCGCCCCCAGCGTGTCCACCACCCGTACGGCAGGCACGTCCACCGTGCCCCCGCCGTCGGGGCCGGCCCACACGATGGGTTGCCCTCCCCGGCTGACCGCAGACCAGCCCACCCCGTGGTCCCGCAGGAACCGCAGGGTCTCCGTCGGCGTGTCCGCACCGGGCGGGTGGAAATCGTCCGAGCAGACGGCCACGTCGATCGACGACAGCAAGGTCTCCGTGCCGGCCTTCCAACTGCCTCCGTCCAGGACGGTCCGACGGCCGGCGGCGCGGGCGGCAAGGGCGGCCTCCACAGCCAACTCCCTGTGGTGACCGTCGAGTTCGACGATGTCGCAGGCGGCCACGAGCGCGTCGAGATCGTCGGGTGGGGTGAGCCGACATCCCGTCGCATTGGTCGAGGCGACGGCTCGGTCCCCGCTGGACTCGGTCACTACAATGGACGACACGGCGGGCGGCTCGACCGAGTCGGCAGTCAGGTCCACCACGGTCACACCCAGCCGGCTCAGGTCTGCCGCGACAGCGACTCCCAGCGGATGGGAGCCGATCGAGGTGAGCAGCGTGGCCGCGCCGCCCAGGTGCGAGAAGGCGGCGGCCGCGTTCGCCGCCGGCCCGCCCGCCGCCACGACCTGCTCACGAGCGGTCAGCTTCTCGTTGGGGCCCGGCGCGTGCTCGACGAGCTGGATGACATCCAGCGTGCACAACCCGACGAACAGACCACGAGGGCGTCCTCGCGGCGCCGCCACCACCATCCCCTGCGACGACTCCGTCAAGGTCTCCCACACCCCTCTCGCCCGGTCGTCTCGGCGACCGTCCTCAAGGATCGATCCGCCGACCGTGGGCGTTTGCCGGTACCGCGTCGAACGTATGCTCCGACCGTGCCCGAGACAGAACTCATGCGACTTCCCGACATGCCGCTGCACGATCCGTTCATCGTCGCCGACTCCGAGACCCGTTCCTACTACCTCTACACGTCCAACGACCCCTCCGTGTCGGGCGTGGACGGCACCGGAACGATGGTCTACCGCAGCCACGACCTGCGCGACTGGACGCGTCCCGTGGTGGTCTTCCTGACCGCCGACCAGCCGGGGATCTGGGCGACCGACGGCGCGTGGGCGCCGGAGGTGCACGCATGGGGCGGCAAGTACCACCTGTTCACCACCCTGCACAACGAGGACAGACCCCTGCCGGTGTCCCCACCCAACCGATGGGGCACACCGTTCCAGATCCCGAACCACATGCGCGGCACCGTCACCGCCGTATCCGACTCGCTGCTGGGCCCCTTCACGGTCGTGGACCCCTCACGCCCCACACCGCCCGAGAACCTCATGACCCTCGACGGCACGCTCTACGGCGACCCGTCCGGACAACCCTGGATGGTCTACGCGCACGAGTGGCTGCAGACCATCGACGGAACCATGGAAGCGATCCGCCTGGCCCCGGACCTGTCCCGGACCGTCGGGGACCCCCTCTTCCTGTTCAAGGGATCGGACGCGCCCTGGCTCGGCGAGCAGATCCCCGGCGGCGCACCGCATCAGCTCCCGCCCTACATCACCGACGGACCGCAAACGCACCGCGCCCCCGACGGATCACTGCTCATGCTGTGGTCGACGTACGAGAAGAACCTGGCCGGCGAGGATGGCACGATCAGCGGCGGATACGTGCAGACCTACGCCGTCTCGACGTCCGGCGACATCACCGGGCCGTGGAGCCAGCAACGACCCCTGGTCCGGGACGACAGCGGCCACGGCATGCTGTTCACCACCTTCGACGGCCGACTGATGATGATCCTGCACCGCCCGTTCGACAACGCGCGGGGCAAGCTGTACGAGATGCGGCTCGATGGCCACGAGCTGAGCGTCCTGCGTCAGCGCACCGATCTCGACGGCGGTGGATGACAGCGGATCGACCAGGGCGGAGGGCCGAGCTCAGGATTTGCCGGTCGCTTCGGCGGCGCTGTCGGCGGCGGCCGTCTCGTCCTGCGCCATGCGAAGAAAGCGGCGGATCGCTTCGACCGACATGTCGAGGGCTTCGGACGCGCCCTCCTCGTCGCCGAACACCTGCACCGCCTCGGTGACGGCCACGGCCAGCTCGGCTTCCGCCTTGCGGACCTTGACCTCGGCCTTGTCCACGGTGTCGACGACCGACAACTGGCGGCGCTGCTTCTCCTGGAGCCGCTGCTTACGGGAAAGAGTCTTGTCAGAGTTCTGCACAGTCATGACCAAGATCATAATCGGCCGGGCGCACCCCATGAAATTGTCAACGCACGGGCGGCGCGAGGGTGTTGACGGCCGGGAGTCTCGGCGGCCTATGGGCCCGTGGTGGCTGTCCGGTCGGCGCGGCCGCCGGCTCCCAGCAGGCCGGTGGATTCGAGTGCGCTGTGCACTTCGAGGCGGGGGAGTGTGCGCCGGGTGGAGCGGAGGACGAGTGGCGGGACGGCGGCTCGGGTGATTTGGATGAGGCGTAGCCATGGGGGGATGTAGACGGCGGTCTGCCGCTGCTCCACGGCGCGTGTCAGGCGGGCGGCGACGGTTTCGACGGGGCTGATGCGGCGGGTGGGGGGTGGCATGTGGGCGCGCAGTTCGCGTAGGGCCGTGTGGTGTTCGGCGTCCCGGATCATGTCGGTGTCGGTCCAGCCGAGGTAGGCGATACCGACGGCCACGCCGTGGTGCGCGGTCTCGGCGCGCAGGGTGTGGGTGAAGGCTTCGACGCCGGATTTGGAAGCGCAGTACGCGCTCATCATGGGGGCGGCGCCGATCGCGGCCAGTGAGGCGATCTGGAGGTGGTAGCCGGCGGTCACCATGAGGTCCGGCAGGAAGGCCCGAGCGGTCTGGGCGCTGCCGATGAGGTTGACCTCGATCACGCGTCGCCACGTCGCGGGATCGGACAGCGCGAAGGGGCCGCCCTCGGCGATCGCGGCGTTCGCCACGACGACGGACGGTGGCCCGAGGCGTCCCCGGATCTCCTCGGCGGCCTCGGCGAGGGCGGTGTCGCCGGTGACATCGGCTTCGATGGCCAGCGCTGTCCCGGGAAGCGCGGCGGCCGTGGTTTCCAGCGCGGGTCTGTCGTGGTCGAGGAGGGCCAGCCGTGCGCCCCGCCGGGCGAGCGCGTCCGCGAGAGCCGCTCCCACGCCGCGCGCTGCTCCGGTCACCACGACGGTCCGGTCTTGGAGGGGACTGTCCTGCACGGCGGGGTCCTTTCTGGACGGACGGTCCGTTTTGGCCTGGTGGCCTGGTGGCCTGGTGGCCTGGTGGCCTGGTGGGCTTGGTGGGAACCGTCCGGCCCGGTGAACGCCCGTGACGCGTGGTGCTGCTCCATCGGGATCCTGGGCGTGCGCTGTGCGCGTCCGTACTCCTGAGGACGAGCGGAGTGTCAGCCGGGGCGGCGTGCTTTTCGTTCGGTGCCGGTGCGGTCCCGGTGGGCGAGAAGCTGTTGGGCGCGGGTGAGACCGGAGAGCCGGTGCGAGCGCAGTGCCGCGCGGGCGGCATTGGCCCCGGGTGCTCCGTGGACCCCGCCCCCCGGGTGGGCGGAGGCGGAGGCGAGGTAGAGGCCGCGTACGGGTGTCTCGGGGCGGCCGGTGCCGGGGAAGGGGCGGAAGACGAGCTGCTGGTGCAGGGCCGCGGTGCCGCCGTTGATGGCGCCTGCGCGCAGGTTGCGGTCGAGTGACTGGAGCGTGGGCGGGGCCAGTACGCGTCGGGCGCGGATGCGGGAGCGGAAGCCGGGCGCGAACCGCTCCACCTGCCGCTCGACCCGGTCGGCCATCACTTCCTGCTCCGTGCTGCTCCAGGAGCCCGTGAGCCCTTCGTCGCCGGCGTCGGACTTGATGTGATGCGGGACGTGCGTGTACGCCCACGCTGCCTCGGTGCCCTGGGGCGAGCGGGAGCGATCCGCTGTCGTCATCTGGCCGAACAGGGCAAAAGGGCGGTCGGGTACCTGGCCCATGGCGATCTGGGCCGCACACCGGGTGAGCTCGTCCATTCCGTCGGCCAGGTGGACGGTCCCGGCCTGTGCCGCCGCTTCCGCCTGCCAGGGCACGGGCCCGTCGCACGCCCAGTCGACCTTGAACGTGGCGAAGTCCCACTGGAAACGCTTCAGGTCGGCCATCAGCTGGGACGGCACGTGTTCCGCGTCGACGAGTTCGCCGTAGAGGGCCGGCGCGGACACGTCCGCCAGGACGGCGCGTCGCGCGGCCACCGTCTCACCGTCGGCGGTGAGCACACCGGCGGCCCGCCCCTCGCGCACGAGGACGCGGCGGACACGCTGCCCGCAGCGCAGGCTGCCGCCACGCGCCCGCAGCCGGCTCACGAGGGCCGCGGTCAGGGCGCCGGCGCCGCCGACCGGCACGGGGAAGCCGTAGGTCTGGCCGAGCATGGACATCAGCCAGCCGAAGCCACCGCTGCCCGCGGCCTCCGGCGCGAGGTCGGCGTGCAGGGCGTTCCCGGCCAGCAGCAGCTTGCCGCCTTCTCCCTGGAACTCCTCGTCCCCCATGCGGCGCACCGGCAGGATCAGCGTGCGGGCCATGCGCAGACCGCCGGCTGCCCTGAGCCTCATGGCGACGCGGGCTGCGGCGCGCACCGGCGGGAAGGGGGTGAACAGAGCGTCCAGAACATCGGGGCCGAGGCCTTCCCAGACGAGGTGCAGACCTCGCCAGGCGTCTCCGTCGCCGGGATGGAAGGCGTCGAGGGACTCGGCGGTGGTGTCGACCGTGCGGGAGAGCACCGCACACCTGCCGTCGCTGAGGGGGTGCGCCAGTACGTGGGGCGCGTGGCTCCAGCGCAGACCGTGTGCGTCGAGACGCAGACGGGCCAGTACGGGCGATGCGGCGGCCAGAGGGTAGAAGGAGCTGAAGAGGTCGCTGACGAAGTCGGGGTCGACGTCCCTGTCGTGGCGCACCGCGCCGCCGGGCTCGGGCTGTTCCTCCAGGACCTCCACACTCCATCCCGCGTCGGCCAGCAGGTTGGCCGCCACCAGCCCGTTGGGGCCAGCCCCGACCACCACAGCGTCAGGCATGGCCGCCGCCGGCGCCCTGAGCCGCCGTCCTGCGCGCACCCTCGGCGCCTTCCGGCTGTCCGGCGCCGACCTGCTCCTCGCAGACCCGGGCGAGCCGGGCCAGCATCGCGCGGTGCCGCAGCTGGATCAGTGCCTCCACTCCCACGTTGTGGAGCGTCCCGCCCACTCCCTGCAGCGGGTGCTCGTCCGCGATCACCAGGCAGTGGCGTCCCCAGGGACGTAGCTCGAGGGAGATCCGCGCCGTGCCCAGCGCGCCCGCCCGCGCCTCCAGCTCCAGTACGGAGCCCTCCTCGCAGTGCCGGACGACCGTCTCGTTGCTCAGCCGCACGGGGCCCACCCGGACCTCGTAGCCGATCGCCGAGTCCACCTGCGGCCACTGCCCCCGCACCGGCTCGGAGTCCGACGTACCCACGACCCACTCCGCGTACCGGTTGCCGTCCGCGAGAACGGCCCACACCGCTTGCGGACTCGCCTTGATCAGTCGATGCCGTATCGCCATGGCACACCTCCAGCACCCGTCTCGGTTGAGGCCCGAGTGCCCGGCGAGATGAAGGCCAACCAGATCTTGGGCGTCGGAGAGACGGCCGGCCTGATCTTGGGCGTCGGAGAGACGGCCGGCCTGATCTTGGGCGTCGGAGAGACGGCCGGCCTGCGGATCACGACGGGCCCGCGGATGTGCTGCAAGGGTGACCGAGGCGTCGGCGAGCTGTTTTCGATCGTTCCCAGCAGGGGACTCGGGGCTCATGGTGCACATCGGATACACGATGATGACCGAGCAGGCCGGACCCCGTGAGCTCGTCGACCATCTGGTTCGGGCCGAGGGCGCGGGCTTCGACTTCTCGGTCACCTCTGACCACTACTTCCCGTGGCTGCGCTCGCAGGGCCACGCGCCCTACGCGTGGAGCGTGCTGGGCGCGGCCGCCCAGGCGACCTCGCGCATTCCGCTGATGACGTACGTGACCTGCCCGACGTTCCGCTATCACCCCGCAGTGGTGGCGCAGAAGGCCGCGACGATGCAGTTGCTGTCGCAGGGGCGGTTCCGGCTGGGGCTCGGCTCGGGTGAGAACCTCAACGAACACGTGGTGGGCGGCGGTTGGCCGTCCGTGGACGTACGGCACGAGATGCTCGAGGAGGCGGCGGAGATCATCCGGGCGCTCTTCCAGGGCGGCCATGTGAACCACCACGGCACGCACTACGACGTGGAGTCCGCCCGGCTGTGGGACCTGCCGGACGAGCCGCCGCCCCTCGGCATCGCCGTCTCCGGCAAGCAGTCCTGCGCCCTGGCGGGCAAGCTCGCCGACCTGGTCATCGCCACGGAGCCCGAGGCGGGGCTGCTCCAGTCCTTCGACCGACACGGCGGCGCGGGAAAGCCCCGCGTGGGCCAGCTGCCGGTCTGCTATGACCCCGACCGCGACACGGCCGTCCGGCGCGCTCACGACCAGTTCCGCTGGTTCGGCGGCGGCTGGAAGGTCAACTCGGAGCTGCCGCACCCGGATTCGTTCGATTCGGCGACGCGGTACGTCACGCCCGAAGACGTCGCCGCCTCGATCCCGTGCGGCGACGACCCGGAGGCCTTCGTCGAGGCCGTACGCCCGTACGCCGAGGCCGGTTTCACCGAGGTCGCCCTGGTGCAGATCGGCGGTGAGTCGCAACCCGAGTATCTGGACTGGTCGGAGAAGACGCTGCTGCCCGCGCTGCGCGACGCCTTCGCCTGACGACACCGGTTCTACGGTTCTGGCGGTGGTCCCGCGCGGGTGGTGCGGCCGTTGCCAGGGGCCTGGGTGTGGGTGGTGTCAGATGTGTGTGAGGAGGCGGTCCAGCGGCCGGGGAACGCGCTTGAGGTCCAGGTGTGTGACCAGCGCCTGTGCGTAGAGTGCCTTGCGGCCGCTGTGTGTGCCCATGAAGCGTCGCAGTTGGTGTTCCACGGGCCGGTGCCGCTGCGCCGGCTGGCCCCGGAAGGTGCGGAAGGGGCGCGTTTCGCCCTGGGCGTCGATCACTTCCTGCACGCCCTCGGCCCCGACAGCGCGGATCAGTTCGTCCTCCAGGTCGGCGTCGCACACATGGAACCCGTACGTCTCCAGCTCCCTGTGGGTGAGACCTGGCGCGAGCCCGACGCGTTGCAGATGACGCCGGAAATGCCGCTCCTCGCCGATGTCGCAGAGACCGGCCAGCGGGAGGCCCAGCCCGGCGGGACCGCACACGTCCAGAAAACGCCCGATGTTGGTCGCTCCTCCGAGCGGTACCACCGCGACGCCCTCTGCGCCGAGGTCGCGTCCGTAGCGGGTGGCCAACGCCTCCAGGGCGGCCTGGTCGCTGCTGCCCTCGACGAGCACGATCGTCCGCACGCCGTCGCCGGCCAGCTCCCGTGCCACGGCGGCGGCCGCGCCCGCTTCCGTTCCGCCGGCCGCCCACGCGGCCAGTGCCAGGCGGAATCGCCTCAACTCGTCCACGAGACCTCGCTTTCCGATGTCATCCTGGCACGGCAGAGATCCCGTACGCACGCGCGTTTTCACGTTGGTGAGCGGCTCAAGAACCCGTCCCGGCCTCGTCGGATCCGGGTTCCGACGAGGCCGCGGCGCTGAGCGCTGTCGAGGAGTCCTGGTCGTGAGTTGTCGCGGAGCGGCTAGTGCCCAGGGTCGGCCGGTCGGGTGTCCGTCTCCTCCTGCTGGTTCTGGGTGGGGGTGGGGCGTAGGGCCTTGGTGCTGTCCTTGAGACGTTCCAGGGTGCGTGTGAGGTGGTGGATGGCGGAGGTTGTCGTCCGTGGCACGGCTGGTTGTCGTCCGGGGGGAGGGGTGTCGGGGGCGTCGCGGTAGGCGACGAGTGCTTCCTGGGCGCGTTCGTACGCGTCCCGGTACAGGTCCCGGGACTTCGTCATGGTTTCCAGCGCTTCGGCGTACATGGTGACCAGTTCGCGTTCCCGGGCGAGTTCTTCCTCGAGGGTGAGGAGACGCCAGTTCTCGCGCAGTGCGGTGAGGGCGATGTCGGCGCCCTCGGGCAGTGGGTGCGGCAGGGCGGCGAACCGTGTGACTGCCGCGAGGAGGTCGGTCGGCTCTGAGCCGTCGAGGAAGACGGCGTGGACGGCGAAGTCCTCGGTGTGGTGACCGGGCGGGGCCGGCGTGGCAGGCAGGATCACCGCGCCGCCGCGTGGCACCTGCACGCCGAATTCTCGCAGCGCCCAGTTCACGGCCCGCAGTTGGTGCGGTGCGGCCCGGTGTTCGACGATGCGGTGGCGCAGGCTGGGCGGCAGCCATCGCACCAGGGGCAACCGGCCGCGTTCGTCGGTGGTCATGGCCTCGTGGACGACGACGTGGAAGCACCATCCGCCGTGTGCGCCCTTTCTGAGCAGGCGCCGTATGTCCTTGTCGTCCTCGGGCAGGGGGTTGATCCTGCTCAGTGACAGGCCGGTGGCGGAGTCGTGGTCCCAGTCGCCGTACTGCGGCCAGAACCGGGTGACGGGAGACGGCCATGCCGGCTCCCATGGCTGTTCGGCTTCCGCGAGCAGGGTCCACTCCCGCCCGCCGTCCAGGTCGGGGGCGAGGCTGAGGCGCGCACGTACGGTCACGTCGCCGGGAACGCGCCAACGGGCCTGGAAGACCTGCTGCGGGGCGTCACCCTGGGTGTCAGGTACTTCCAGGTAGTCGTCGATGGCCTGGCTGTCCTTGAGCCCGCGCAGGGTGCGACGGAGTACGTCTGGTGCGTCGGGCCCGATGTGACGGCCGCGAGCCGGCCACACCGTGGGGGGAGCCGCGGGAGGGTCTGTGGGGGAGGTGGGCATGAGTCCATCGGGGAGCGGGGGCACGTGCGGGTACCAGTATCGCCGCTGCGGCCCCGCGGAGATCACGCGGGGTCCGGGCCGGTCTCCGCGCTTGGCGTGTCTGCGCTTGTTCGCGTCGGCGTGCCGGCGTCCGCACACCCTTTCCTCCCGCGTCCGGGGACGGTGCGAACCGCACACCGCAGGTGTCGCTCACGGCCCTGTCCTCTAACCTCGTACCGGGAGACGTCACTTGCCGTGGGTGCGGAAGTTGCCGTGTGTCTCCGCGGTGAGGAGGAGATGGTGTTCGCTACGGGCACGCGGTTGCTCGCGGGTGCCATGACCCTGGTCTGCATGGTGCTCGTCGGCCCGAGTGCACCCGGCGGTGCCCTCTTCGCGCGGTCACAACCCGTCGGGGCCGTCAGGGATGTCGTACCGAACCGGGTCATGACCTGGAACATCTGCAACCCCTGCGACGAGAGCGACATCGACCGGGCAACGCAGATCGCCAGGTACGCGCCCCAGGTCATCGGTCTGCAGGAGGCGTGTGTGCGCGACGTCGAGAGGATCCGGGACTACCTGGAGGACCTTTACGGGCTGGTCTACCACGTCGCGTACGGGACGGTTCTTCGGCACTGGGGCCGCTGCGGGGGAGTGCCGTGGAGTCCGGGGGCCTTCGGGCAGGCGGTCCTTTCGGCCGCACCGATGACGGATCCCGTCGCCGTGGAATACCCCGACGGTGGATCCGAGGACCGCGGATACATGGCGGTCACCACCGAGGTGGGCGGCCGGCTTGTCCGGGTCTTCAACACACATCTCGCCCAGCGACGTCAAGAGGCGGTCCGGGCAGAACAGGTGGGTGTACTCGCCGCGGAGGTCGCCCGCCACGACCGCGCGATCGCGCTGGGCGACTTCAACGCGGTGCCCGCCGCCCCCGAACTGACCGCGATGTGGGAACTGGCCGCGGACACCGACCCGGAGTGCCGGCCCTCGTCCACCGCCGCCTGCACGCCGACCACCGCCTGGCAGAGCAAGTTCGACTACCTCTTCCTGCGAGGGCTCGTCCCGCTCGCACACCGTGTCCATCCGACGCAGTACTCGGACCACCACCTGGTGCACGCCGACGTGGACCCGACCTGACGCCGGGTCGCTGGGCGACGCGCGGGCCGTCACCTGTGGTGTGGCCCCGCACGAGGACCTGCCTGCCGTGTGGGCGGACAGCCCCTCGTGCGGCCGAGGCGGACGCCAGGCGCGGGAACCGCTTCGTCGGCGGTTCCCGCGCCCGGTCATGACACGGTGAGAGTTGTCAGTTGACGCGGACGATCTTCCAGAGCTGGTCGTCGAGGTCGGCGGTGCCCCACTGGACGACGGCTGCCCCGTTGGCGGTGGAGGACTGGGCGACTCCGGCGACGAGGGTGCTGTTCACGTTCCGGAGCTTGAAGTAGCCGCCGCCCGCGTCGGTGAGGGTCCACTTCTGTGAGTCGGCGCTGGAGGCGGTGTTCTGGACGATGGCCGCGCCCGCGGCACTGGAGGAGCCTTGGACGTCCAGGTTGAGGTTGCTCCTGGCGTTCTTGATGGTCCAGGCGCCGCTGCCGGCGGACTGGAAGGTGAAGAGCTGGCAGACACATGCCGTGTTCTGCCACTGGTTGGCGGCGGTGCCGGCGGTGGTGGAGCCGGCCGGGATGTCGAGGTGCTTGCCGCTGTTCTTGTTCACCAGGACGTACTGGCCGGTGCCCAGGGGCGGCAGGGCGGTCTGGGTGAGGTTCCAGCGCTGACAGCCGCACGTGGTGCCGCTCCACTGGACGGCGGCGGTGCCGACCGTGGTGGAGGCACTGGGGATTTCGAGGAACTTGCCACTGACGCGGTTGGTGATGCTGTACCCGCCGGACGGGTGGGGCGCGACGGCCCATTCGTGGTCGAGGGTGCCGTTGTCGTCCCACTGCAGGACGGTGGCGCCGTTGGCGGTGGACTGGTTCTGGACGCCGAGGACCTTGCCGCCGGCGACGTTGAAGATCTTGAAGTAGCCCGAGGACTGCTGCTCGAAGCGCCACTGCTGGTTGGTGGAGGTGGTGGGGTTCTGCTGGGTGGCGGTGGTGCCGTTGGTGGTGGAGCCGCCGGCGATGGTGAGGTTCAGGGCGCTGTTCGCGTTGGTCATGGTGTAGGTGGCGCCGTCGGAGATGCTTCCGCCGAAGTCGACCGTGCTGTAGGTGACCGGGTTGCGGCGGTTGTCGCCGCCGAAGCCCGCGCTGAACACCATCAGGCTGTGGCCGTCGGCCAGCGGAAGCAGACCGCGGCTGTAGCCGCCACCGACGTTGGAGGGCATACGCGTCCAGGTGTCCGCGGCGCCGTTCTGTGTGTTGACGAACAGGTCGTCGCTGCTGTGTGCGGTGGCGACGAGGGTTCCGTTGGGGCCGCCGGTGGGCAGCCAGGTGATGTAGGGCGTGCCCTGGGGGACCTGGCCGTCGGTGGTGCGCAGCGGGATGCCGGTGACGGAGTCGAACGCCTCCGGGTCGGAGGAGATCTTGTAGTGGACGGCGAAGTTGCCCGCGGCGGAACCGCCGTACTCGTACGTCATGATGTATTTGCCGTTGGGCATCTTCGCGACGGTCGGCATGCCGGGGCGCTGGCTGTAGGTGGGCATCGCCACGTCGTCCACGACCGGTCCCCAGTTGCGGACGTCGGTGGAGACCTGGTGGACGATCTTCTGTCCGTGGTCGGTGTCGCGCTGGTCGGAGTAGTAGACGATGAGCTTGTCGCCGGAGACCAGGAAGAACGGTTCCCACACGGGGGTGTTGCCGTTCACGTCGGTGGCCTTGCCGCCGGTCGCGATGTTGGTGACGAAGGTCCAGCTCTGGCCGCGGTCGGTGCTGGCATACAGGTCGATCTTGCTGCCGCCCCGGTCGTACGGCACCGAGTCACCGGCGGCGAGGATGGTGCCGGCGGGGAAGCCGCCCATGGCCCTGGGCAGCTCGAACAGCTCGGGCTGCCAGCGCATGCCCCAGCCGTTCTGGGTGTCGGCGACCTCGGAGATCTTGGCCCAGGAGGCGCCGTTGTCGGTGCTGCGATAGATCGGGAAGACGGGCATGTCCACGCGGTACTGCTCGAACGTGGCGAGCAGGGTGCCGTTGGCCGAGCCGTTGTGCTGCAGGCGCATGGCCCGCGGGTAGTAGCTGCCGGGGGAGAGCGCGTCGGACGGCGGGGTGTAGAGCGTCTGGGCGGGACGGGAGAGGGCGTCCGCCCTGCCCGCACCCGGCAGGACCAGCGTTGCCGCGGCGACAACCAGCGAGAGCAGAAGGAAGAGAAGAATGGCGGGGTGGGAACGCGGAGCGGCGCCGGGTCTGGCGCCTGTTCGAGCGGGGGACATGTGCGGCTCCGATGGCGGGGTGAGGTTTTTTCTGCGGGCCCACCGCCCCGGGATGATCGGGTTGGGGGCGGTGGAGTTCAGGGGCGGGTCGGCCGGCGGGGTTCGGACGACAACGCTGCTGAGGGCGTGGTCGGCATCCGCGTTCGGGGACGGCTGCGCGTAGCCCAGTGGTGGGACCGCTGCGGGGTTGACGGCCGCTGTGCGCGGGCCGCCGCGGTGCGGGCGGCGTGCCTCCTGCGTCGGCCGAGGACTCAGGAGGTGCTCAGGTGGCGGGCGAAGGGCCGTGGCCCTGTCGGGACGGTGGCGGTGCGGTCGAGCCGCGGACGACGAGTTCGACCGGTGGGTCGCTCGCCGGCGGCAGTTCCTCGCCCGGTTTCTCGATGGCGTGGACGAGCAGCCCGACTCCCTGCCGCGCGGCGGCGTCGAAGGGCTGCCGCACGGTGGTCAGCGGCGGAGAGACATAGGCGAAGACCGGGGTGCCGTCGAACCCGACGACACTGACGTCTTCCGGAACACCACGCCCTCCTTCACGCAGGGCGTGGATGAGGCCGACGGCCATCTCGTCGCCCGCCGCGAACACCGCTGTCACCGAGCTGTCCGAGGCCAGCTCGCGGCCCGCCGCGTACCCGGAGGCGGGCGACCAGTCGCCGTTGAGTACAGGCGGTTCGTGGACGCCCCGCGCCGCGAGCGCCGCCCGCCATCCCTCGATACGGTCCTTGGTGGCGTACCACTGCCTCGGACCGGCGAGGTGGTGGACGGTCGCGTGCCCCAGGTCGAGCAGGTGCTCGGTGGCCGCCCGCGCCAGGGCGTAGGACCCTACGCTCGCGGTGACCGTGCGGGTGGCGGTGAAGGCCGGCGGTGCCCCCAGGAAGAGGACCGGCACGTCGACACGGAGGGAGACCTCTCCCTCCACGATGGGCTCGGAGACGACGATGCCGTCCACGCCCTGTTCGAGGAGCGATTCCACGGCGCCGGCGATGCCTTCCGGGTCGCCGTCCGGCGTGTTGACCACACGGAGCGCGTATCCCGCGTCCCGTACGGCCTGTTCGATGTGCACGAGCAGTGAGGCGGTTCCGTACCCGGCCGTTCCCAGAGCGACCACTCCGATGGAGCGGGTGCGTCCGGAAGCGAGCGCCCTGGCCGCGTGGTTCAGCCGGTAACCGAGTTCCCCGGCGGCCGCGAGGACGCGTCGGCGGGCATCGTCGGAGACGTACGGCTCGTCGTTGAGGACCCGGGAGACGGTCTTGCGCGAGACGCCGGCCAGCTGAGCCACGTCCGCGCTGCGCGGCGCGGGGGAAGCCGTGTCCCGTCCCACACCTGGTGCCATGAAGTCTCCCGAGAGCCGTGTGTCTGCATTGACTGAGGTCAACGGTATGACCGCGCGGTCATGACTATGCAGTCCCGGGGCCTACGTCAAGAGGTCCGGCGGAACAACTTCTTCTCTGGGGGCAGATCGAAGCCGCCGGTCAGCGTGCTCACCGCGATCCCCACCCTGATCGTCTACTTCGTGCTGCAGCGGCAGTTCGTCAGCGGACTGACGCTCGGCGCCAACAAGGGCTGACCGCACCTTTCCCGTCGTTCCCCACACCCCCGGAGTCTCACCAGTGACCACCGAACGCAGTCTCCGCCTGCCCGGCATCGCCTACGGCGGCGACTACAACCCCGAACAGTGGCCCGAGGAGGTGTGGGTCGAGGACATGGCCCTGATGCGCGAGGCCGGGGTCACCATGGTCAGCATCGGCATCTTCTCCTGGGCCCTGCTGGAGCCGTCCGAGGGCGTCTACGACTTCTCCCGCCTGGACAAGATCCTCGGTCTTCTCCAGGAGAACGGCATCGCCGCCGACCTCGCCACCCCGACGGCCTGCCCGCCCGCCTGGTTCTTCCGAGCCCACCCGGAGGCCCTGCCGGTCGACCGCGACGGCCGCACGCTCTCGTACGGCAGCCGCCAGACCTTATGCCCCTCCAGCACCGCCTACCGCACCGCGGCACTGCGCATCACGGGCGCGCTGGCCGAGCGGTACGCCGACCACCCGGCCGTCGCCATGTGGCACGTCCACAACGAGTACGGCTGCCACAACGCCGCCTGCTACTGCGACACCAGCGCGGCGTCCTTCCGCACCTGGCTGAAGGCGAAGTACGACAACGATCTGGCCGCGCTCAACCACGCCTGGGGCACCACCTTCTGGAGCCAGTGGTACTACGACTGGGACGAGATCATCCCGCCCCGCGCCACCGGCGCCGACCCCAACCCCACCCACCAGCTGGACTGGCGCCGCTTCTGCTCCGACGAGCTGCTGTCGCTGTTCACCGCCGAACGCGACGTGCTCCGCCGTGCCGCCCCGGACACCCCCGCCACGACCAACTTCATGGTGATGCACAACTTCGACGCCCTCGACTACTGGCGCTGGGCCCCCGAGCTGGACATCGTCTCCAACGACCACTACCTGCTCTCCACCGACCCGGAGTCGGAGATCGACATCGCGCTCTGCGGCGACCTCGTCCGCTCCCTGGCCGGCGGGCGGCCGTGGTTGCTGATGGAACACTCCACCGGAGCCATCAACTGGCAGCCCGTCAACCGGGCCAAGAACCCCGGCGAAATGCGCCGCAACGCGCTCGCCCATGTCGCGCACGGCGCCGACGGCATCGCCTACTTCCAGTGGCGGGCCGCGAAGGCGGGCGCCGAGCAGTGGCACTCGGCGATGCTCCCGCACGCGGGCACTGACAGCCGTATCTGGCAGGACGTCGTCCAACTCGGCGCGGACCTCGCGGCGTTGGCCGAAGTCCGCGGCTGCACCAGCCCAGCCCAGGTCGCCATCGTCTGGGACTGGAACGCCCGCTGGGCCATGGAACAGCCCTCCCAGCCCAGCGCCGAACTCCGTTTCCAGGACCTGGTGAGGCGTTGGTACACACCGCTGTGGGAGGCCGGCGTGGCGGTCGACTTCGTGCGTCCCGACACCCCGGACCTCGACCGCTATCAGCTCGTGCTCGCCCCCAGCCTGTATCTGGTCGACGACGCCGGAGCGGCCAACCTGGCGGCGTTCGTCGAGCACGGCGGCACCCTGGCCGTCGGCTTCCACAGCGGCGCGGTGGACGAGAACTGCCATGTCCGGCTGGGCGGTTACCCGGGCGCCTTCCGCGAGACGCTGGGCGTACGCACGGACGAGCTGTTCCCGCTGCTGCCCGGACAGACGGTCGGCCTGGCCGGCCGGATCCCGCAGGACGCGACCGCCGACCTGTGGACCGAACGGCTCCGGCTCACCGGGGCGGAGGCCGTCGCCACGTACGCGAACGGACCGTTGGCGGGTGTCCCGGCCATCACCCGCCACGCATACGGCAGTGGAACCGCCTGGTACATCGCCACCCACCCGGACGCCGCCACCCTGGCCGCAGTCCTGGAGCGCATCCGTAGAGAGGCGGGCGTGCGCCCGGAGCGTGAGGCGCCGGCCGGCGTCGAGGTGGTGAGGCGGCGGGGTGCGGATGCCGATTACCTCTTCCTGATCGACCACGCGGGCCGCGGCGCCGAGATCCCTGCCGACGGGGTCGAACTCCTCACCGGAAAACCGGTCACCGGCTCGGTCACCGTCGCCGAGGGAGGCGTCGCAGTCGTTCGTGAGCCGAGGGCGGAGCTGCGGGAACGGGTGACTGCGTAGAGATCACCGCGCGGTCAGCCGGGGCGACGCCGGACATCAGCGAGGTCCGGCCGCGGCGGCCTGCGCGGGCCGCGCAGGTCCGAGAACCGCACGTCGTGCCAAGAGAACGTCCTGCTTCGACTCAAGGGAAGTGAGTTCTGACATGACAGGTTTGCCCAGTCGCCGACAGATGCTCGGCGGGGCGGCTGCGGGAGTGCTGGCCTCGCTGGCCGGAATTCCGTATGCCGGTGCCGCGTCCGCCGCCGTGACGTACACGGCTCCCGATCCGCGTGTGTGGATCCACCTTAACAACGGGTGGCGGTTCGTCAGAGCGGACGTGACCGGGGCGCAAGCGCCCGGATTCAATGACTCCGGATGGACGTCGGTCAACACGCCCCACACCTGGAACGCCGTCGACGGTGCCGACGGCGGCAACAACTACCACCGCGGGGTGGGCTGGTACCGCCGCCACTACACCGTGCCGTCCGACCTGGCCGGGAAGAGGCTGTACCTGCAGTTCGCCGGGGTCAACCAGGTCGCCGACGTCTGGGTCAACGGCACGTACCTCGGGCAGCACAAGGGCGGGTACTCCCGCTTCAGGTTCCAGGTCACCGACGTGCTCCTCCCGGGACAGGACAACGTGATCGCGGTGAAGGTGACCAACACCCGCGACGCCAACATCGCCCCGGTGGGCGCGGACTACACCTTCCAGGGCGGCATCTACCGCAACATGAGTCTGTGGGCCGTCGACGACCTCCACGTGCGGATGGAGGACTACGCGGGTCCCGGTGTCTACCTGCGGCAGAGCAACGTGACCGCGGCGTCGGCCACGGTGAGCGTCACGACGAAGCTGTGGAACGACAGCGGCACCGCCAGATCAGTGGTGGTCCGCACCGTCGTCGCGGACAGGAGCGGGGCCATCGTCGCGGAGGCCGCCGGCACCGCGCAGACCGTCCCCGCGGCCGCCGGCGCGGAGGTCCGGCAGACCGTCCGCATCGACAACCCACGCCTGTGGAACGGCGTGGCGGATCCCTACCTCTACAACGCCAGCGTCGAGATCCATGACGTCACCGCGGGCGGTGACAGAATCGCGGATGTGGTGACCGAGCGCCTGGGCCTTCGCTCCATCGCCGTCGACGCCGACACGGGCTTCCGCCTCAACGGCAGCCACCTCCACCTGCACGGCGTCAACCTGCACCAGGACCGGGCCGTCAAGGGCTGGGCGATGTCCGACGCCGATCACACCCAGGACCTCGACCTCATCAGCGAGATCGGCGCCAACGCCATCCGGATGGCGCACTACCAGCACGACCAGAAGGACTACAACCTCGCCGACGAACGCGGGATGATCGTCTGGGCGGAGATCCCGCTGGTCGACATCGTCACCGACTCGGCCGCCTTCACCACCAACACGCAGAACCAGCTGCGGGAGCTGATCCGGCAGAACTACAACCACCCCTCGATCGCCTTCTGGGGCATCGGCAACGAACTCCTCGACTACAACGGCACCGCCACGAACAGGCTGCTCGCGTCACTGGCCGACATCATCGAAGCCGAGGACCCCGACCGGCTCTCCACCTACGCCGTACGCGGTGAGGACCCCGACAACGCGCAGGCGGGGCTGCACACGCGGACCACGGGCTTCAACAAGTACTACGGCTGGTACTACGGCTCCAAGGACGGTGACCTCGGAGCGTGGGCCGACAACCTGCACGCCACGTCCCCGTCCCGCAGGATCGCCATGTCGGAGTACGGCGTCGGCGCCAGCACCACCCAGCACGCGCTCAACCCGCCGAAGCCGGCTCCAGGCGGATCCTGGCACCCGGAGGAGTACCAGTCGCTGTTCCACGAAGCGGCCTGGAAGCAGCTCGCCGACCGTCCCTACATCTGGGGCACGTTCGTCTGGGCCATGTTCGACTTCGCCTCCGACGGCCGCAACGAAGGGGACCGGCCCGGCACCAACGACAAGGGTCTGGTCACCCGTGACCGGCAGATCCGCAAGGACGCCTTCTACTGGTACAAGGCCAACTGGGCGACCACGCCGACCCTCTACATCACCAGCCGCCGCTGGACCCAGCGCACCGACTCCATCACCGAACTCAAGGTCTACTCCAACGCGGACAAGGTCACCGCGACCCTCAACGGCCTCTCCCTGGGGACCGCGAGCAGCAGCGACACATCTTCCGGTGGACCGACGTCACGCTCAGGCCGGGGCAGAACACCGTGACAGTCACCGCGACCATCAACGGCTCCACCTACACCGACAGCGTCAACTGGACACTCGGCTGAGAACCTCGCCCCTCGACTGCCGCCTGTCCCTCAAGCGGGACAGGCGCTGCAGGAGCAGGTCAGTCCCACAGGGTGGGACCGTCCACGGCGTCGGAGCGCCGGCTCATGCTCGTTCAGGTGATCGATGATCAGAGAACTGATGTCACCGTGGTGCTGTGACAGCCCCTGAGCTTGCACGCGTGGTGTCGTCTTCTGCGATCAGGGGTTGATGGTCAGTCCCGTTTCGGCGAGGCAGCCGTCTATGAGGTGGCTGCGGTACTTGATGTGGCGGAGGCCGCGTCGGATGCGCTGCATCAGGTGTTCTGGGGTGGTGAAGCCGACGTTGGAAAGCCAGCCGCGCCGCAGCAGGGACCAGACACCTTCGACGGGTTGAGGTCGGGGGCGTAGGGCGGCAGGTAGTAGATGGTCAGCCAGTCACGGGACCCGGCGCATTCCTGTAAGTCGGAGGCTTTGTGAACGTTGGGGCTGTCCAGACCAGGACGATCGGGCCGCCGAGCTGCTGGTGTGCTGCGATGAGCAGGTCGCGGTAGTCCCGCCAGGAGAAGCTCCTGCGTCCGTCGCGGTTGTTGTCGTCATGGCGGGGCCGGTAGATCAGCTGTGACCGGTGGCCGGGTATGTAGCAGGTCGGGGCGGCGATGGAGACGCGTCCGCGGGAGCGGCCGCGGACCCGCACCACTGGGGTGCGGCCGCGTGGCGACCATGCCTTCGCACGCGGCGGCGTCATGGCGAAGCCGGCTTCGTCCTCGAAGACGAGCCATGCTCCACGGGCTGCCGCGAGTCTTCCGCGCAGGGCCAGGTCTCCTTCACCCAGCCGGCCACGGTTTCGTCGTCCCGCTCCCTCGCGCGTCGGGCCGGGCCTGGCAGGACCAGGCGTTGCGGACTCGATGACCGCGCGGGCCCGATGGTTCATCAGCAGCGAGATGTCCATCCTCTGTCGGGCAAGGCGGCTGGCCCCGCCCAACTCGCTGATGCTGTAGGGGTTGTAGTGGAGGTAGACCTGGGGCATGAGCGCCGGGAGGTTGAAGCCGAGCTTGAGGTAGGTGTCGAACACCAGCAGTTCAGCACCGTTGTTGCTCAGCGAGCGCCGCAAACCGCTCCCGCAGAGAGATCCGCGCCTGTGCCGGGTCACCTGAGCGCTCGGGATGCTGACAAACCCACCAGGTGACCAAGTCCTGCCAGCTCAGCCCGCGCTCTTTCAGCGGCTGGTCATACACAGGGCACTACTGCCCGTTCTTGACGATGCGGATGGTGTTGCTGATGGAGTGCGAGGTCCTGGGCGATGCGCTGCTGGACCGGACACAGCCCGTCGCCGACCTCGAGACGCGTCTCAACCAGCTTGAGGCCGACCGTATCGCGGAGCAGAAGCGGGCAGACCAGCTCGCGGCGGCACACCCCGACATCTCCGGCCTCGTTGCCGAGCACGACGAGCTCCAGCTGGAAGTCGAGCGGCTTCGGACGGACCTCAACAAGGCACAGGCTCAGCGTGCCGCGGATCTGGATCACCAGCGTCTTCCCCCCTCGGCTGACGCGATGGCGGGCCCGGCCCGCGGTCGGCCCGCATGCCAGCACCGTCCCAGAGACCGGAGAAACGTCCAGGTCACAGCGGGTCGTCCATCCCAGCGTCCCAGGTGATGCTATGCGCTTGCCGTCCTTTGGCGAGGAACCCCAGGCTGACCCGAGTAGGGCAGTCAGAGAGCGGCGCGGTGCCGCTCGCTCCCTTGCCGACGGTCACGCCGGGCGCGGGCCGGGCCGGCACGTACACAGGAATGGAACTGCATACGCATGATGATGTCCCGAACGAACCGGACTGCCTTGGCCATCGGCACCGCTTTCCTCATGGCGTCCGGAATGGTCGTCGCGGGGGCTACGACCGCCTCCGCTGATGACTGCGGAGGTCCGCGCAAGTACCTCTGCGGCGCGGTGAAGAACAGGACCGGCAAGCCGATGCACTACACGATGAAGCTGGGTAGCGGCCCGCACCTGTGCGACGTGTGGAACATCGACGGTGGCACCAAGAGCAAGTGGGACCAGACCGAATGCGACCAGCAGTCGTTCAACAGGGGGACGAAAGGCGGCAACGGCACCGGCCAGGACGTCGACGCCTTCACCTTCGCCACCCACGGCTACCACGAGCGGTTCACACGCGTCGGCACGTGGA
Organism: Streptomyces sp. NPDC002787; assembly: GCF_053592095.1. NCBI lineage: Bacteria > Bacillati > Actinomycetota > Actinomycetes > Kitasatosporales > Streptomycetaceae > Streptomyces > Streptomyces sp. NPDC002787. Next base: position 275,661 of record NZ_JBSFVC010000010.1, read on the forward strand.
ACTGGCGGAAGAAGGGTGTCTGGACGAAGATCCGGAGCGGGGAGATCGCCGACTGCGGCATCGGCGACAACAACGAGGTCTGGTGCACCGTGCTCGTCCAGGTCTGAGCTTGCCTTTTAACCCCTGAGGCTGTTGCGCTCGATGATGCTCTCAGGGCGCCTGGTCGTTTTCCCGACCATCGTGGGTCGTGGGGCGGCGGTTCTTCGAACCAAGTGGCTTTCCTGGTCCTGGTGTTGAGGGTTTCGGTGCACTGGCCGGGCAGTGCAGGTGCGGGCGGAGGTTCCGAAACCCTCGGCGGACTCGGGCCGGGGTGAGCCGTGCGGGCTCGGCCGGCTTCTCCCAGGGGCCGGCGGAGGTCTGCCGCGGCTTCACGGGTGAGCCGGAGCTGGGTGTGGGCGGCGACGATCACCCACGTCCAGCGGTCTCCGGCCTCGGGGGTGCGGGGTTTCGGCCGGGCCCAGCCGAGGGTCTGCAGACGTGACAGAACAGACGATCCGCGCTGGTCGGCGCGTCCGGGCAGAGCCAGTTGCTCACGTCGACCGCGAGGACCAAGCGGCCGTCGGCGGCCTGCGGCATGGGCAGGCCGACCAGCACCTGCCGCAGCCGGGATGCGTCCACGTGTCCGCTGCTGAACGCGTCGTACATCGCGCCGTGTCCGCGCCGGTGCTCAACCACCAGCGTCAGGTCGACCGGCGCTGTCACCGGTCCGTCCGCGCACAGCAACGCGTCGGCGAGGTCCAAAGTTCGTCCCCGTGCGCGGTCAGGCCGTCGAATAACTCCCCCCGGAAGCGTGACGCTTTCGCGAACGCCTCCCCCGGAACATGATCAGGCAGCAAACCCCCCTTCAACGGTCTTCGCCGTGGTCATGTGTGTCCTTGGTCGGAGCACATGATCAGATGAAGGCCGCCTCAGCGTCCGGCCAACACCCAGGCGAGCGGCCTAGATCGAAGACCATTTCGACACCGGCCCTGCCGCGGTGCCGACAGCCGGGGATGAGGCCAGCCGGCAATCCGGTCGAAGCCCTATGAGCCCACCGCGCCTTGCACGAAGCGCCGAAGGTGCGCACGCACGGTGTTGGGCTGCTCCAACCAGGGCTCGTGCTCAGCGTCTTCGACCCGGGTCAGCGGAAGATCGAGCCTGAGCGCGAGTGCTTCAAGCGCCGACACAGGGCGGGGGTCGTCCGCCCCACCGAGGAGCTCCGCCCGCGCGGGCAGGCATGCGCGGAGCTCGGCAAGATGCTCATCGAGCGGGTCCGCGCGGTCTTCCTTGCCGAGCTCGCTGTTCATAGACCAGTTGACGGGGCGACGCCGTCGGGCACCCTGCGCGGCCCAGTGCCACCCCCGTTCGGGATCGGCGTGGTCGGTGAACCAGGCCAGTGTGAGCAGCTCGACTTCCTGCTCCTCCGTGCGGTGTGGCAACTCCTTCAAGGCGCGGAGCTGCTCCTGCTGCGCCGCGGACATGCGGCGGCCTCGCTCCGCTCGGTCCCCGGTACGCCAATCACCGACGAATGGCCCGCACATCAGCAGCATCGCGGCAACCCGGTCAGGATGCGTCAGACAGAACCGGCTCGCCAGGTCAGTGCCGTAGGAGTGCCCGATCAGCACGGCCTTGGGCACGTCCCATGCGTCGAGCAGCTCGGCGAGATCGTCGACATGCCGGGCGAAGGAATGGCGGCCCCGCCACGGGGATTGGCCTGTGCCACGCTGGTCGTACCGGTAAACGGGTGCGAGGTCCGCGATCATGGGGGCGACATCGCCCAGATAGTCCGGCAGCCCCGGACCGCCATGGAGCAGGATCACGGCCGGCTGCCGAGTCGTGTCCCCCAGCGCCATCCAACGTAACTGCGCCTCGTCGGTCATCGCCGTCAGGCCCTGCGTCTCCATCAAGGTCACCGCGGAGGACCTACCGGTGTCACTGAGACTCCGCCAAAGGTTAAAGGGCAACCTTAGCCAACAAGTGGCCACACTCACCCTATGGACAGATCGCATGTGGTCCAGTTCGGGGCGACCGGGAACACACTGGACCAAGAGACCGCGCAGGGAGTTCTGGTCTACGCCTGCTACGGCTACGCCATGTACGGGGCCAACGTCGTCGAGACCAACCTGATTCACGTACGAGCAACCGAACGGGTCATCCTGGCCCGGACCGAGGGACGACAGATCAAGGACCCATGGGAGAAGCACAAGAGCGACACCATGAAGGACTTGATCAAGGAGATCGCGCCACTCACTGTTGCCGATCCGAACCCTGAGGCTGACCTTGCGCGGGTCACGGAACGACGCAACTACCTGGCCCACCAGTCCTGGCTCGACCGGACGGAAGAACTCTTTTCGCCGTCGGGCCGCAATGACATGCTGGCCGACCTGGAACAGGACATACATCTGTTCTCCGATGTCAACGCCCGTCTGGACGACGTAGTGGTGATGCCGCAGCTCCCTCGGGCCGGTTGCACGCATGAGGAGTTCGTCGCCGAGTACAACCGACTCCACCGGCAAGCCCTGCTCCACACTTGACCACCAGGGCGCACCCCACACCCGCGACCCCTGAATCACCTCCCTGGCGGCGCACGCGGGAATGTCAGCGCGGCTTGCTGGCACACCCGATCAAGTGGAATGGCGAACCGACAACGCCGACGGACGATCTACTCCGCAGACTGCCGCCCACGACCGGCGTGAGCACCCTGAGTACCGGTCACACCAGCCCTTTGACCTGCGCCTTCAAGTTGGCGGAGGCTGAGTGGATTCCACTCGGTGCGCGACATCGGCCGGGAGCGCGTTAGGTGAGCTCGCGGTTGTGACGCTTGAGCTTGGCCTTTCGGGCGACGAGCCTGTCGTAGCGGGTCGGTTCGCTTGGGGGGCTGCTCAACACCCGCGGACTAACCGGTGAGCCGGAACCGACCTGCCCGCCTTCAAGAGCTGGTCAGCCCGACACCTGCGCCTGGGAGCGTGCTCCCAGGATCGCCCGGGCACTGTGCGTTCCCCGTGCGCCCTGGTGACACCGGCACGCCAGGACCACAGTTCAGGTATGCCAGCAGACGAGAGGCTCGGCGAGAGTGCTGTCGATCGGATCAGCACGTCGGCCCCAGCGTCCCGGAATCGCTCACAGTCGTGTGTGGTGTCGAAGACCCCATTCCGGCTTCGATCGGGCGACCCGTGCCACGGCACCTCGGCATCGTACTCGACGGTAATCGCCGCTGGGCCCGCGCGCGGGGCCTGACTCTTCCCCGCGAGGGTCACCTCATCGGCTTCGCCAAGATCCCTGATGTCCTTGACTGGTGTGAGGAGTTCGGGATCGAGATCGTCACGCCGTGGATGCCCTCCGACGACAACATCCGCAATCGCTCGCAGGACGAACTCTCCGACCTGTACGCCATCGACGCGGACGTCATCACACGACTCGCCACGTCCGGCCGCTGGCGCCTGCACCCCATCGGCGACCTGGAGCTGCTGCCCGCATGGCTGGCCGCCCGCCTGCGCGCAGCCGAGGCGGAGACGGATGGCTGCGGCGGCATGCTGGTGAACCTCGCCCTCGGTTACGGCGGCCGCAGGGACGTACTGAGTGCGGTACGGGCCCTGATCGAGGAGGTGGCAGCGGGCCGGACGCTCCCGGGGACCATCACCGAGGCTGCCCTCGCCCGCCATCTCTCCACTGCTGGCCAGCCCGACCCCGACCTCGTCATCCGCCCATCCGGCGAGGTGCGCACCTCCGGGTTTCTGCTGTGGCAGGCAGCCCTGGCCGAGTACTACTTCTGCGACCGACTCTGGCCCGACTGCAACCGTGCCGACCTCCTCGACGCCCTGCGCGCCTATAGCAGGCGACAGCGCAGGCTCGGTGCCTGAACTCAGCAATGCCGCACTGGACAACACACTGCTCCCGCCCCCTCGCCTCCAGCGTGACACCGCATGAAATGAAGCGAAAGGAGAAGACATGGAGCCTCTGCGGGCCGCGCTGGCGCGCTGGCAGGACCAGCTTGCGTCCATCGAAGAGCTCACTCCATGGGCCTTGGCCCATCTGGACAGCCTGTTCCGGCGAGTGCCGGCCGATGACGCGACACGTGCCTTCGAGCTGGAGGTGCAGAGTTGGGCCCTGGCCACGGGCGTGTATCCGCCCGAGACTGCGGCCGAACTCGCCGACGGGCACCTGGGCATGGTCACCTGCTACACCACTCCGGACACCGGCACGGCGGTGCGCTGGCCGATTGCCATCTACAACACCTGGATCACGTCCTGGGACGACGCCCTGGTAGAGAAAGGCGTCTCGGTCGGCCAGTTCGCTGGTCTACTGGACCGGCTCGTCCGCCACGGCCAACGACCCGACGCCGACACGCCCACGTATCGGGTCTTGACCGAACTGCGCGAGCGCGTCATTGCCCTGGGCGGCAGGGACCTCTTGGACGAGTTCGCTGATCAGCTGGCCCTGCAGTTCCAGGCATGGGACCGGGAGAAGCACTGGCGCACCCGGCAGGAACTGCCGGGCCTGCGGGAGTACCTGCCACACCACGGCTGCACGATGGTCCAGTACTCCACCATGCTGCTGCACCGCCTCCGCGGCGATCTGCTGCCCCCGGGCATCCGGTTCTCGTCCACACTCGACCACCTCGCGAAGAGCACGTGTGTCGTCATGGGCATCGAGAACGACCTGGTCGGCTGTCGAGCCGACCTGGAACGCGGTAACGCCGTCAACGCGGTGGCCATCATCGCCCACGCGTACGACGTCGACCTGGCCACCGCCTTCCGCTGCGCACTGATCACCCTCGCCACCCAGTGGCACGCGGTAGGACAGCTGGCCGACAGCTTCTGCGCCGCGGTCGGCGAGGGCTCTCCCGAAGCCCGCCAGGCCCGAGCGATTACCGCGTTCGCCCACGGCTTCCACACCTGGCATGTGACGGCCCCCCCGCGAAGACCTCCGCCCTCGGGAGACCCTTCCCTACGCGGCGCGGAACCTTCTGTGATCCTCCATGCCTCATGGCCGCGTTGGCGCGGCGGGAGAAACCACCGCACGTCGGCTGACGGACACACCGAGGACCACGGCCAGCCGAACACCGGTCCGGCCGACCAAGGCAAGACCCACTGCGGCCAGAGTCGGCGTCCGCCCGCCGTGTTCCTTCACCGAAAGCGCCGAACTTGTAACTGGAGAAAGTGCTGATGGGTTGGCCGACCAGGTCGCCACTCAGTTCGAGCATGGCATCGTCGAGCCGCGGGCTCGTTAAGGGGTCTTAGAGGTCCTAACAAAGGCGTTGGACGTGTCGGTGGGTGATGAGACAGGTGGCGATGCCGAGGAAGGCTTCATGGATGTCGTCGCGTCGTTCCCAGCGGATGCGCAGGCGGCGGAAGCCGTGGAGCCAGGAGATGGTGCGCTCGACGACCCAGCGGAAGATGCCCAGGCCGGAGCCGTGTGGCTGGCCTCGTTCGGCGATCGCGGGCCGGATGCCGCGTTTCCACAGCAGTCGCCGGTACTTGTCATGGTCGTAGCCGCGGTCCGCGAAGAGCATGTCCGGCCGTCTCCGCGGCCGCCCGACCGTGCCGGCCACGGGTGGAATCTTGTCCAGCAGCGGGATCAGCTGAGTGACGTCATTGCGATTGCCGCCGGTCAGCGACACCGCGAGCGGGATGCCCTGCCCGTCGACAAGGACGTGGTGCTTGCTGCCCGGCCGTGCGCGGTCGACCGGGCTGGGACCGCTTT